>NZ_JAFHKK010000018.1 GCF_016937535.1 Sulfurospirillum tamanense
GGGGCTTGAATAATGGCAACTTTAATGGACTTGAAGGCTGCTGTGCCTGTTAGGTTATCGCGTCGGTCTCCAAAAAGATGATTGATGTTAGACGTGGCATGGTGAAAGGTGCAGAATAAGGTTTTTGGTTGCACTTTATCGGTAAATTTGACACGCAGTGGCGCGCTTTTTCCAAAAGCAGTTTGAAGCACGACGTACGGAGTTGGAAAATCTTTCGCGTCTTCTTTGTGCACCAATAAAACAGTTTCATCGTAGCGCTTGTTGAGCTTTTCACTGCGTGAGGTTTGGGATGCATTATTGTATTGGGCAAGGGTTCTGCCTGTGGTGAGGTAATAGCCCGTAAGCGCGTTGTTTGTGAGTTCTTGCACCATGCCTCGCAAGAGATAGGGGTGATAGCAAAACCGTCCGTATCCATCTTCTGTGCGAAAGTCTAGTTGGTGTAAAATGGGCGTGTCTTCTGTGTGTACGGGCCATTGCAAACCGCGAACACGGTGGCGTTCTAGGCGCGTGTAACTTGCTCCTGAGAAGCGTCGATAGGCCACTTCGCGTACCTCATTCCAAATCCCTTTAGAATCACTGTAGTGGTACTCTCCTGCAAGTTTGTTTTCAATCTGTTGAATCACTTCCCAATCATCAGGTAAGTTTGAGTGTACTAAAGGCTGAGAAAGGTGCAATCGGCGCATGGCATTGACATACACTCCCGTTTTCTCGTAGGCGGATTTGACCCCAATGACAATATCTGCACGGGCGGCAATGTCGGTCATGAATAATTCTTGCACCACAATAAGTTCTAGGTTTTCAATGGCTTTGGTGATTTTGTTGGTGTTGGGATGAATGTGGGTAATGTCTTCGCCCATGTTTAGCAACGCCTTAATGCGGCCTTCTTGCATCGCATTAATGAGGTCAGGTGTCATCATCCCTGTCTCTTTTGGTTCTTGGTAGTCGGGTGCATAATTGGGCAACATCCCCATGTCACAGGCGCCTTGGACATTGTTTTGGCCACGCAATGGCATGAGACCTGCACCAGATTTGCCCACATTGCCCGTCATAAGGGCAAGATGGATGATGGCCATAACCGCCTGAGAGCCATCTACGTGCTCGGTAATGCCAAGTCCCCAAAATATCATGGAATTTTTAAGAGCGTACTCGCGGGCAACTTTAGGGATAAGTTTGCTAAGGTGCTCGTATCCTGAAATAGTTTCAAAGTAGGCAGGGTTAGCGAAAGGGTCGCTTAGGATTTTTTCCTTAAATTCGGCAAAGCCTTTGGTTCTGTCTTCTAAAAAATGTTCATCGTAGAGCTCTTCATCGATAATCACGTAGGCGAGCATGTTCAAGACCATAAGATTGGCTTCATGGGGAAGAATGGCTTTGTATTTGGCAAAACGGTGCAGGGTGATTTCTCGCACGTCAAATACGGCAAGATTGTCGTGTTTGGTCGCTACATCAACGATGCGGTTAGAGATAATCGGGTGGGCTTCGGTGGTGTTGGAACCGATGACAATCATAAATTCTGTGTTATAAATGTCGTTGTAGGGATTGGTCGCGGCTCCTTCGCCGATGGTTTCGCGCATCCCTTTAAGGCTTGGGGCGTGGCAAACCCTCGCACAGTTGTCCACATGCGGGGAGCCTAGGGTGTGGCGGGTAAATTTTTGGAGTAAATAGGCGCTCTCGCAAGAAGTGCGTGCCCCGCCTAGGGCACAAATGCTTTTGGCTCCGTATTTTTGGCGTATTTCTTGGAGTTTCATCGCCACTGCGGTGGTGGCAGCATCCAAGGCCGCCTCCATCCACACTTCATCGTACTCTTTCAGTAAAGGCGCAATGGCTTCAAAAATCGCGGGATTGTTGGCAAGAAAGCGTTTTTTGATGCGCGGTGTTTTGAGGCGATCGGGTGCGGTGAGAAAATCAAAGCCGTATTTGCCTTTGACGCAGAGTTTGCCTTGGGAGACAACGCCTTCAGGGTGGGCGTTAATGGCATAAATGGTGTTGTCTTGAACCTCGGCTGCAATATCGCAACCAACGCCACAGTAGGTACAAACGCTGTCGATTGTGTGGGTGTGTTCCATGTTTATTCCTTTAGCGTTTTTGCCCAAAGCGGTAGGGGTGTTTTTCATACGTGCCCAAGATTTTGATTTCTTTGGCAAAGTAACGCAATTCATCTAAAGCCAAAACAAGGCTACGGTTGTTGGGGTGGCCATCGATATCGAGGTGAAATTGGCTCACTTGCAAGTTTCCTGAGGGGGAGTAGCTTTCAAGCTTGACAAGGTTTACGCCGTTGGTTGCAAAACCGCCAAGGGCTTTGTACAAAGCTGCGGGGATGTCGCGTACTTGAAAAACCAATGAAGTGATGTACTCTTTGTTGGGCTCGTATTCAAGAGCAACCTTTTCTTTAGAAAGTACAATAAAGCGAGTCGTATTACCCAAAAGGTCACCGAAATTTTCGCTTAAAATTTTTAATCCGTAGAGTTTTGCAGCCAATTTGGAAGCAATAGCGCCCTTGGTGGGGTCACCCAAGGCTTGTACTTCTTTGGCGGAGCCTGCGGTATCAAATTTCGCTTCTGCTTTGTAGCCATGTTTGCTGATATTGAGTTGGCATTGCGCGAGGGCTTGGGGGTGAGACGCGACGGTTTTGATGGTTTCAAGGGAGCTTTCAGGAAGTCCAAGAAGACAGTGTCTGACAGGCTCGAAGTGTTCTTGGATAATATGAAGTTCTAGCCTTGGGATGAGACGGTAAATCTCCTCTACCCTTCCTGCTGTGGAGTTTTCTACAGGAATCATCGCAAGATTTGCTGTTCCAGATTCAACCATTTTCATGGCGTCTACAAAAGCATCACACGCGATGCTAATAGAGGAAGGAAAGGCAGTTTTACAAGCAAGGTGCGAATAAGCCCCTTCTGCTCCTTGGTAGGCAATGACGATATCGTTCACAACATTCCTTTTTTTGGGACGTATTATACCTTTGTGTTTGTAAAGAGTGGATTAGATATAATCAGTGAAAACGGAACATTATGGCTGAAAAATCCGCTTACATGTATGCCCTTGGCGCAGTTTTTTTGTGGTCGAGCGTAGCGACAGCGTTTAAGTTCTCCTTGGTACATTTAACGCCCACACAGCTTCTGGTGATTGCTTCTGGTGTGTCGCTACTGGTGCTTGGAGCCTTGCTGGGGTGGCAGGGTAAAATTATTCTTTTTCGCTCCCTCCCTAAAAAATATATTTTAGCCATGCTTTTTCTCGGGGCGGTTAACCCATTTGCTTATTATTTGGTATTGTTTCAAGCTTACGCTTTGTTGCCTGCGCAAGAGGCGCAAGCCTTGAATTATACATGGGCATTGACGCTGGCTTATCTTTCGGCGTTTATTTTAAAACAAAAACTTCACCCACGGCAAATAGTTGCAGGAATTATTTGCTACACTGGCGTGTTAGTGATTGCAACCCAAGGCGATGTGCTTGGGCTCTCTTTTGGAAACCTTGCGGGTGTAGGCTTGGCGCTTGCTTCAACATTTTTGTGGGCATTTTATTGGATTTATAGTACCAAGTGGGGTTTAGATCCATTGGTGGGGTTGTTTTTAAATTTTTCAAGTGGCTTTGCTCTGGTATTGTGTTGGGCGTGGGCCAAAGGAGCTCTTGTGGTAATGCCGTGGCAGGGAGTGTTGGGCGCGGTGTATGTGGGGGTATTTGAGATGGGTGTTGCTTTTTTTCTTTGGCTTCAGGCAATGCAAAAGACAACCCAAACAGCAACCATTGCAAATCTAATCTTTCTTTCCCCTTTTCTTTCGTTGGTTTTTATTGGAATGGTGCTTAAAGAGGCTATTTTGCCCTCAACGCTTGTTGGGCTTGGATTGATTGTAATGGGGCTATTGTTTCAAAAAGCAAAAAAAGGAGTCTAAAATGCGCTGGTTTGTAGGGGTGATGTGTGTGGTTTGTTTTGGCTTTGCCGGTCTTTTTGAACAAGCCATAGAAGAAGCCAAAAAAGAAGAAAAGTTGGTGTGGGTATTTGTGGAGATTCCTCGTTGCCCTTGGTGCGCGCGTATGCGCCATGAATTATTAGAGAGTGGTGTGTATGATGAGGCATTGTCAGGATTGTATGTTGTGGTGCCTCTTGGGCGCGAAGAAGCTATTGCCAAAGGGTTGCGGGCGGAGTATTTTCCTACCTCGTTTTTGATAGACCCCACCAATGGGGAAACTTTGGAGATGTTGCCTGGCTATATGAAAAGCGAAGATTTTATAGAGTACCTCAAATTGGTCTACGAGATTGAGCAGGGCGATAAGTAAGATAAGCAACAATAGCAAGGGAAAAAAGAAGAGCAAAAATCAACCGCAAAACAACAATCACCCACGCACTGGCGCCGAAGATTACAAACAAGAGAGTGTCCTCAATAATGGCGTGGCAAATCATTAAAAACGTCCCCACGAACCATACCTCTTTGGTGCTCATGGCTGCATTTTCATACTCACTAATGAGCACGCCAGCACCATAGGTAATGCCCAGAATGGTTCCTGTCACAAGGCTAAAAGCCGTATTGACGCGCTTGGCATAACGGTTTACAGTCTCAAGAGACTTGATAAAATCCAAAAAAACAATAATCAGCACTACAAGAACTACAACCTCTAGTGCCAGTACGACAGCTTCTTGGAGTGAACTAAGAAGCATGACGGCGAAAGTTTCATAAGAAGGGAAGGTTGGAGCGTTGTAAAAAACCCCCTCCCCAAACCAATTTTCAGGAAAAAAAGTCACTAACCAGCCTGCTAAAAGTCCCACAAAAAATCGCAGCAACACAGCGTAAGTGCGGGAGATTTTAAGGCGATGCATAATGGCAGTCTCTACAAGCAAGGCGTGGCAAATACCCAAAAAAACTGCCAAAATGGTCCACTCTTTTGGGCTTAACCCAAGAGGCGCGGCAAAAGCAATAGCAGCATAAAGATTTAAAAACATGCCACTAATGATAGACAAAGCCGCCTCTTTAGGGAGTTCAAGGGCTGCTGTGAGAGGGGTAAACAGAAAAGAGATTTTCTCAAGCCATCCATAGTAAAACAAAACGTCTGCAAAAATATAAATGGGAATAATGAGCTTGAGCACAATCCACGCACTGCGTAGCGACCGGTAAAGGGAAGGGCGTATGGTTGAAATATTCATAGGGAAAGTGTAGCTAAAAAAGCGTTGTTTTGTGCTTTACATGTAAAGCACACTTCGAATGGCGGTTTTTCCTTTTTTTAAGAATTAAGTAGCTATAATACCGTCCTTAAAACATAGTGCGCCCGTGGCTCAGCTGGATAGAGCATCGGTTTGCGGTACCGGAGGTCAGGGGTTCGAATCCCTTCGGGCGCACCACTCTTTTTTATTTAATCAAATCCCCCCCGCTCTTTTTTCTCACATTGATTTTGATCATGCCAATCTAAGTCTGGCGCACTATAATAACCAATCACATAACACAGGGGCTTGGCTATTAAAGCGTGAAACATTGGAGAAATACTAAGTCTTGATTTATCTCTCTGGGATTATGCTTAGACTGGCTGCTGGTGCCTTGTATAGATTGGCTTATTGCTTTACCCATTTGGGCGGCGGCGACACAAAGCATGCCATCTCTTTTTCTCCCCGTGAGTCTCTTGCTTCAGTTGGTGCCTTTGCTGCGGAAAAGTGGGTGCACTAGGATGGCTGCCTGTTCCTTTGCTAGGTGTTGTTGTTTTTTTGGTTGCTGTGGCACAAGTGTACGCGGTTGTTCATTTTTTGGCAGCATTGTCCCCTTTTTTATTTTCTTTGCGTTTTCGTTGCCGGCCTCCTTTGAGTTTGCTGCAGTTGTTGTTGTTTTTAATCCTTGGTTGAATTGTTCGGCACGGCTTTTTATGTGTGGTGGGTGCCTAAAAAACTCTATCCCGTGTGACATGCAAGGGCACAAAACCCATTGATATGCCTAAATAAAACCCGCTATAATCCCATCATGAAAATCCAAACCCTCATTCACACAGCGCTTTGCGCAGAAGCAAAGCCTATTGCTGGTACTTTTGGCCTTACATGTAAAAGCACAAAACCCTTTTTGTTCTACACTGATGCTACGACGGTTTTGGTGGTTTCAGGTGTTGGATGTGAAAAGACGCGCCTTGCGTTGGCTTGCACCCTTGCGCGTTATGAGCCTGAAATAATGGTTTCGGTGGGAATCGCAGGATGCACTGATGTGAGCATTCCTGTGGGGACGTTGTTTTGCACTTCTCATGCCCACTTACCCATTCCTTTTGCAACTCTTTCCACTTATGATGTGCCAGTTGATGGAAAAAACAGACCAGAAACAACACTGGTGGACATGGAGGCGGATGCATTTGTGCAAAGTGTTCCTTGTGGCGTGGAAGCGTATGTGTTCAAAGTGGTTTCAGACCACCTTAATCCTGTACGCCCGACCAAGGGGCAAGTTGGCGATTGGATTGGACGAAGCATTGGGCGATGGAGGGGTTATGCAAAACACTAAAACAACACGTTTTTTTGACGCAACTGCTAATACGCCTTTTGAAAAACTCACTCCAAAAACCCAACTATTTTTGCGGGAAAAAGCTTTGTTTTACGGCTTTAGTTTTTCTCAAATACAGCAACTTATTACGTTGGCTATTGATTTTCAAATGTGGCAAATAGCTCCTCTGGAGGCGCAGTGGGAAGAGCGTGCAAATGCCAAAGCCGCTCTTGAAGCCTTACATGTAAAAGCCCAACACTACAGGCAAACCCCGAGAGACTACACGCAAGCACCCTTTGTTTTACCTAAAATGCCATTGCGCAAAGTTTTACACCATAAGGAAAAATTGAGTCTAGGGAGTTGTCCTGTCGCTTCGCCCAATACAAGGTGTTGTAATTTACTCACCCTTGATGCAGTGGAAGGGTGTGGGTTTGCGTGTACGTATTGTTCTATTCGTACCTTTTACGGGGCGGGCGAGGTGCGTTTTGATAAGGCTTTCGGGGAGAAGTTGGCGGCACTTGAGCTGGATAAAAACAAAGTGTATCACATTGGCACAGGCCAATCTTCAGATTCGCTGATGTGGGGAAACCGCGAAGGGGTGCTCGACGCGCTCATTGCTTTTGCCCAAAAATATCCTAAGGTTATTTTAGAATTAAAAACCAAGTCTCAAGCGATTGATTATTTACTAAGCGTACCTTCTTTGCCTAGAAACATGCTTTTCACTTGGTCGTTAAATCCCCAACCTGTGATCGATCATGAAGAGCGCTATTGCGCTTCGTTGGAGCAGCGTCTTCAAGCGGCACGAGCGCTGGCAGATAAGGGTGCGTTGGTGGGGTTTCATCTGCATCCTATGATGCTTTATAGGGGATGGGAGGAGGGCTACACTGCTCTTGCTAAGAGACTTTTGACGCGTTTTTCGCCCCAAGAAGTAGCGATGGTTTCCTTGGGAACGCTGACATTTATCAAGCCAGTGCTTAAATCCCTTAGGCGAGAAGCTAGGCCTACCAAAATCCTCCAAATGCCCCTTGTGCAAACATATGGTAAATTTTCATACCCCCTAAAAACTAAAAAAGAGATGTTTTCTTTGTTTTATAATGCCCTTTCGCCTTGGCACGAAAAGGTCTTTTTTTATCTGTGCATGGAGGATAAAGGCTTGTGGAATGAGGTGTTTGGCTTCGAGTATGTGAGCAACGAGGCCCTAGAAAGAGCAATGAAAAAAGCGTATCGGGAGAAAATACAAGGAGTGTTATGAAAACAGTATTGATGAGCGGAGGAAGTGGCGGCATTGGGAGTGCTATTCGCGCGACGCTTGAAGCGTGTGGGTACTGTGTGGTAAACATCGGGCGCACGCAGGCCGAAATTGTCTGTGATCTTCAAGATGCGGTTGGCTTGGAAAAAGCACTAAAAACGTGGCTCAAAACCAACACGGTAGATGTGTTGATTCATTGTGCGGGGGTAGGCGTTTTTGAGCCCCATGAAACACTTAGTGCTGCAAAAATTAAAACACTAGTTGACACTAACCTCACTGCACCTTTGGTGATTACAAGCGTGTGTTTGCGCGCATTGTGTCAAACCAAAGGGCACGTGATTAGTATCGCATCGGTTGAGGCGACGCGGCACGCGAAGTATTCTGCGCTTTATACGGCGACCAAAAGTGGGTTGCGAGACTTTGGCTTGTGTTTGTTTGAGGAGGTTCGCAAGCAGGGGGTGCGGGTGACAACCATTAATCCCGACATGACAAAAACCCCGTTTTTTGATACATTGCATTTTGAGCCAAGCGCCTGCGAAGAGAGCTACTTGCTACCGCAAACCCTTGCTCAAACAGTCAAGCACGTTTTGGAAACCAAGGGCGTTGTGACCGATATTACGGTTCGGCCACAACGGGTTGGGATTGCGAAAAAAACCTTTACATGTAAAGGTTAGCGTTGGGTAAATGCAAGCTTTAATCCCAATGCAACAAAGACGAAGGCGGAGAGAGTGTTGATGGTTTTGGCAATGCTAGGGTTGCGCATAAGGGCTGCACTTGCTTTGTGCGCCAAGAGACCACATGTGGAAAAGACAAGAATGGTTGTGACCATAAATGCAAGACCAAGTTGGACCATTTGCCACGGTACTGCTCCTGCGCTTGACGAAACAAACTGAGGTAAAAAAGCCAGAAAAAACAGGGATACTTTAGGGTTGAGCACATTCATTAAAAACCCCTTGGCATAAAGGTTTTTAAGACTAAGCGGGGCTGTGTTGTTCTTTTTTGAGTCGATGCGAACAAGTTCGTTGCGGTGTTTAAAAGCTTGGTACGCTAGGTAAAATAGATACAAAGCACCCGCGTATTTGACAAGATTGAAGGCCAGTGCAGAGGTTTGAAAAATCACCGAAATTCCAAGAGCCGCGGCGGTGGTGTGAATGAGCACGCCTGAGGTTAGGCCAAAGGTGGTAGCTAGTGCAGCTTTAGCGCCTCTTGTGATACCTTGGGTAATAACAAACAAGATGTCTGGCCCGGGACTAAGGGCCAAAAGGGCGGAAGCGCCCATAAAAAGAAGTAAGGTTTCAAGGCCAATCATTGTGAAAAAACCTCATCATAGATGCGGTAGGGGGTTTTTTTGAGGTTGAGTTTTTGGTAGTGTTCTTGGCTTTGACTATCGTCTTTGTGGGCATAAAGGCGGATACCACACACGTTTTCATGCTCTTTGGCCAAAGCGCGCACTTTATTTAAAAGTGCGTCGTGAATCTCCCTGCATGGATCTTGAGCAAGAACAAAAATATCTTGAATACAATAAAACAACCCATTGTTCCAATCACTCCATTCGCGGGTTACCATAGTGACGGCAACAATTTCTCCTTCGCGCTCAGCGACAACGTAAAGTCCATTGTTAAATGAGTCAAATACATAACGCACGCCCGCGGCTGTCACAGGAAGGGAAAGTTGGCGGTTTTCGTTGGCTTTGGCAAAAAAGACATTAAATTCTGCAATGCTTGAGGCGTCATCTCTGGTGGCAATACGAACAGAAAAAGGGGTAGACATGGGGATTCTCCTTTGGATTCAAAAAAACGTATGATACCACAAAGGAGATTAAGGAAAAAAAGAAAAAGAGCCAAAAACTTGGCTCTTTTTGGGTTACATCAGTGGGTCAGTAATCCCCAGTACATACATGCCAACAAGGCCGATAATACCAGAAATGATAAGATAGTAGATGGTAGGAATAACTGTTTTGCGCAAGGTTTCCCCTTCGCGATCAAGAAGTCCTACGGTTGCAGAAGCGGCAACGACGTTATGGATAGCAATCATGTTACCTGCAGCTGCACCAACGGCTTGGAGGGCCACCATAAGGGCTGTTGAGAGGCCTAGGGCTTCAGCAACACCAAATTGGTACTGAGCAAGCATCATGTTACTTACTGTGTTGGATCCTGCAATAAACGCCCCAAGCGCTCCCACCCAAGAAGCAAAGAAAGGATAAATATCGCCTACGCTTTGGGCAACCCATGTAGCCATGGTGATTGGCATACTCGCAAGTTCAGAGCCATTAACGCCAGAGTTGATGAGAATACGTACCAAAGGAATAGTAAAGATGAGAACAAAACCCGCGCTTAGCAACAATGCGCTAGATTCTTTGAATGCTGATTTTAGCTCGCCACCTTTCATGTTGTGCAAAAAGAACGTTACAAGTGCAACAAATACCAAGATACCACCAGGGAGGTACAGGGGTTGAATGGATGCACTTACGCCTGCTTCACCAAGGATGTTTTTAAGGCCAAAGGACCAAGCGGTAAGCATGCCTTTAAACTCAGCATTAACGCGAGAAAGCACAAGAATAATTGCTACTAGCAAGTAAGGAACCCAAGCCATGGCAAGAGAGATAGGCTTTTTGCCAGCTAGTGCGTCTAGATTAATCTCAAGTTTTCCAATCCATGCTGTTGGCCACTCGCTAGCAGGAGCAAAATCCCATGTGTTTTTGGGAATCAAAAACCCTGCTTTGGCAGCTGGAACAACAATGGCAAGGCCTACAAGCGCACCAATGATGGAAGGAAATTCTGCACCTAAAAAAATGCCCGTAAGCACGTAAGGCACTGTAAAGGCAAGACCACCAAAAATGGCAAAAGGAAGAATAGAAAGACCTTCTGTCCAGGAGCGGTTACGTCCAAAGAAGCGGGTAAGCATCATAATCATAAACAGAGGAATCAACGTACCTGTAATGGCGTGCGTGATAGCTGCTTGAGACGTAATGGCTTGAAGGTAAGTGTCCCAGTTGGAGCCTACAGAAAGAAGGCGCTCACTGATGGTTGCTTTATCAAGTCCCGCATTAATCCCGATAAGAATCGGTGTTCCTACGGCGCCAAAAGTAACAGGGGTGCTTTGAATCATCATCCCAATCATAACCGCCGCCATTGCAGGGAAGCCGATGGCGACCAAAAGTGGCGCAGCTACGGCTGCTGGTGTACCAAAGCCTGAGGCACCTTCGATAAACGAACCAAAAAGCCATGCAATGATAACCACTTGCACACGACGGTCAGGGCTAATGCCATTAAAGCCTGCCTTAATGGTGGTGATGGCGCCTGAGTGCTTGAGGGTATTGAGAAGCATGATAGCCCCAAAAATAATCCACAACACGGAAATAGTAATGATGACACCTTGAACCGTAGACGCCAAAACGCGCGTAACGCTCATGTCCCACACAAAAATCCCAATCAATGCCGTTGCGAAAAAAACAATTGGCATTGCGCGTTTTGCTGGCATCCGCAGCCCAACAAGCAAGATTCCTGAAAGGATGATTGGCATTGCTGCAAACAATGCGTACAGACCTAGACCCATAAGGTACTCCTTCTAATGTAGATTTAAACTAGGGGCATGGTAGCGACCGCACATGACAAAGAGATGAAGTTGGTATGATATAAAAATGATAAAAATAGTTACATTTTAGTGGAAATTTAAAAACAACCTAGGGAAGCAAAAATGCCCCAAAGGCTTTTAGGGGATGTTACAAAACGCCCCATGCCCAGATAATTGGGCATTTGACTGGGTTATATTGGTCAAGAGGGAGGGGCAGGGAAAAAGAAAAAGAAAAGCCTTTATTTAAGGACTTTAGCAAGGAGTCCTTAAATAAAAAAAAGAGAAGCAAAGAAAGTTTTTTAAAAGATGGGTAATTTTGAAACGCCTAACGGGAGGGTTTTTCGCGCTCTAGCCACGCCACAATCTCATCCGCCCCACCTTTAGAGAGACAAGCGGGAAGTGCTAAGTTGATGCGTTTAATGTGAGCATTTTCAAGCCATGCTAGTACTGCTTGTGGAGTTGCTTCCTCTTGGCGCAATAAGCCCCCAAGGTTTTGGTTAGTAAAGGTTTTGGCGTTGTGATACTGATGGTTGCCAGCAGCATAGGGAAAAGGAATGAAAAGCGTGGGAATGCCCGCTGCACAAAGCTCCCATACACTTCCCGCACCTGCTCTAGCAATGGCGACGTCGGCCTCGTGAAGTTTGTCATGCAAGACGTTGCTAAAAGCAAATACGTCTGCATCAATGCCGTGCTTGGCGTAGAAATCCATCATTGCCTCAAGCTCGCTTTTGCCACATTGGTGAATGATGCGAATACCTTGGTTGTGTAGTATGGGGGCAATGGCTCTTGCTAGCTGATTAATGAAACGCGCCCCTTGGCTCCCTCCTAAAAAAAGAAGTGTTTTAAGGGTGTCTCTTGCGCGGTATGCTTCAAAAAAGCGTGTTGCAACAGGGTAATTTTTAAGGGGGGAGTGCGCTTCATAAGAGCTAAAAAATGCCTTAGCGAAGGGGCGCAATAGGCTATTGAGTTTTCCTGTTATGGCATTTTGCTCATGAATATACACAGGAATGCCAAGAGTAAGTGCTGCGAGTGTTGCAGGAGCCGCCGCATAGCCTCCTACTGAAACAACTTGCAGAATGTTGTGGCGCTTAAGCAAGGCTCTACATGTAAAGAGTTGTTTGAAAATGATCCAAAGTGCTAAGACTTTTCCCAGTCCACGTTGGTTTACTACACCCTTGCTGGGGAGAAAAACGGTGTTTTTAAACCCCGGATACCCCTCAAACCATGTTTTGTCCTGGCCGTTTGTTGAGCCAATATAAAAAGGGCGTATACCACGGGCGTTGTATGCTTCGCACAACGCTTTTGCGATAGAGAGATGGCCGCCTGTTCCCCCGCCTGTAATAAGTGTCATGGATTCCTCGCTTTCTTGCTTACCATCAACACCATCCCTATGCCTACACACAGTGCCAAAAGCGAACTTCCGCCGTAACTTAAAAAAGGAACAGCAATGCCTTTTATGGGAGTGATAGAGGTAATGCCATAGGCATTCATTAAAAATGAAAACACAATCAATAAGCCAATTCCTAAACTAAAAAGATAGTACACGCGGTTTTGGCTTCGTCCAGAGATGCGGAAGATGCGGTAAATAATCACAAATATGATGAGTGTAATGCAGACCACGCCAAGCGCACCAATCTCTTCGGTGATGCCTGCCAGAACGAAGTCGGTGTGCACCTCGCTTAAAAACCCTAATTTAAAAATCCCACTACCAAGCCCTTCTCCAAATAGCCCACCGTGCTTGATAGCATTGAGGGAGTGGGAGATTTGATAGGGCTCTGGCGCATCCTCTACTCGAAGGGTGGAAGCAATAGATTCGGGAAAAAAAGAGAGGACCATGTTTTGAATGGTGGCCCACCATGTCTTAATGCGCAAAATACGATGCTCAGAGCTAACCACCGCTGTGGTAAAAACCAATACCGAACCCAAAATAGCCAAGGAGAAAAATTTAAAACTTGTGCCCGCAAAAAAAGCCATAACAGCTAATGTGAGCGCCAAAACAATTACTTGTCCTAGGTCGTTTTGCAAAATAGCAATGAGGTAAATTACCAAAATAAATACCCCAATGTAGGGCAAAATTAGCTTAATTTCATCTTTGAGGGATTTTTGCTCTTCGTCGAGCTTGCGCGCAAAGCTCCACGCTAAAAAATAGACAAAGCCGATTTTAAAAAACTCCACCGGCGCAATGGAAAACCCAGGCAAGCGAATCCACCGCCTCGCTCCTCCTGATTCGGTTACTAAGGACTCAGGAAGATAGTGCATAAGGCTCATGGTAAGGATGCAGGCAAAAAAGATAAAAAACCCAATGCCCTTGAGGTATTTGTCGGGATTGAGATTGGAAAGGCCCCACATGATAAAAATACCCACCATGCCTACGGCAAATTGACGAATAAAAAAATGGTACGGGCTGTAGTTGTAAAAAAGTACCGTAAACACAGGCAATGAGAGAGAAAAAACCACACCTACGCCAATTAAAAAAGAGCAAAGATAAAAGAGGGTTTTGTCTGTTGCCAAGCAAAATATCCTTAGGTGAATTTCTAGGATTGTACCAAAAATGCGTTGAAATCTCCCTAGGCGACTTCTCCTTTATGGAACGAAAATTGCTTTAATTTAGCCGTGCGCCACGGCGTTACATGTAAAGCTAATAGACAAGAGAGACAGAATGGTTACGACACACAAATCTAAGCCACTATTAGAGCAAGCCCTTGCTGCGCGCTCCTTGCGCCAGCAAATGATTGCCAGTAATATTGCGAACATTGACACGCCTTTTTATAAGTCGCGTGATGTGGATTTTGAAACCGTGCTCATCCAAAAAGCCAAAGAAATACATGGGATAAAAGAGCCCAAAGAGCTCAAGATGGCAACTTCCCACGAAAATCACCTCCAAGGAGCTTTTGGCAGTAGTTTTGGCGCGGGAATGATTTATTTGCGTGATGGGCATTTAGCGCGAAATGATGGCAATACGGTGGATTTGGACGTAGAAACCACCGAAATGAGTAAAAATGCCTTGATGATTGATGCGCTCACCCAAGCCATGAAAAAGAAAAGCGCAATTTTCAAAAGCGTGCTTGAAGCATCTGGCAAAGTATAAAGGATAACCAATGGCGTATTTAAGCGATTTTGACATTAGCGGGTACGGACTCTCTGCCCAGCGTTTCCGTATGAACACTATCAGCTCCAACATTGCCAATGCCAACACTACACGCACTGCAGAAGGCGGGGCTTATCGACGTAAAGAAGTGGTGTTTCGCGCTATTGATTTCAATGAGGCGCTCAATCAAGAAATTAAGAAAAATAATGCCTTCTTGGAGTACGAAAACCCCTTGGATGAAACGCTTTTGCAAAGGGATGCCAAACCTGCTATAATGAGCGTTATTGTGGATAAAGTAGTGCGTGATGATGGGGATTTTCGCCTAAAGTACGACCCTACTCACCCCGACGCGGATGCAAAAGGTTATGTGGCGTTTCCCAATATTAATCCCGTGATTGAAATGGCCGATTTGATTGAAGCAACACGTGCCTATCAGGCAAATGTTTCAGCCTTTCAAAGTGCCAAAACCATCGCCCAAAGTGCGATAGATATGTTAAGAGGATAATGACCAATGAATGGAATTAACTCCATCTCCACCCTAGAGATGCTTCAACCAAAGCAAGAAACCAAGGGCGTTGCCCCAGGGGATGAGTTTGCTAAGGTGCTTGAAAAAACGCTCTCTAATCAAAACACCCTTCAAGAAAACGCAGACAAAGCGGCTGCGGATATTGCTACGGGTGAGGTGAAAGATTTGCACCAAGCCGCCATTGCCATTGGCAAAGCAGAAACTAGCATGAAGATGATGCTTGAAATTCGCAACAAAGCGCTCAGTGCTTACAAAGAGATTTTAAGAACACAAGTTTAATCTTGCATGAACCGTCCTTCTTTGGATAGAAAAAAGGCAAAAATCCTCCTCCTTTTTTCACTTATTAGCCTTGGCTTTATTATTTTTATTGGGACCTTGCTCTATTGGTCACAAATCGATCGCAAGCTCCCGCGCCTTCAAACAAGCCAAACCTCTACGGCTTTGCGCGGCACCATCACTAGCCGCGATGGTTTTGTTGTTGCCACCAGTCAAAAACTCTATAAGGCTATGGTAGATACGCGCAACATTGACCCCTCTAAGCAAGCACTATTTATCAATCTTTTTTCTTTGTATGCTGACCTTGACCCAAAAGAGATTGCCAAACGCCTTAATTCGGGGCGCGGTAATGTGGTCCTTTCGTACCAGATTGATGCCAAAAAGGCAGAATACCTACAAGAGCTTGCAGGAAAACTGTACCGACAAGGGGTGTTTCGCACCTATGAAGACCCAGAAACCGGATTGGCTTTTTTGCGGGGACTTAGTATTTCTGAAAGTGGCGAATACCGCCACTATCCCCAAAGCGATATTTTCACGCCTTTTTTGGGCTACATCCGAAAAATAGACCAAGGTCCCATTACAAAAGTTGAGGGCGTCAAGGGCATAGAGGGCCAGCATGAACAGTACTTAAAACCCATTCAAGATGCCCTTTTAATCGCCCCTAGGGATATTGGCAATACGTTAATCTTAAATCGAGATTCGGAAGCAAAAAAGCGCATTGATGGCTACGGCATGCGCATAGGTGTTTCGTTGAAATTACAAAAAATGATTGAGCGTATCCTTGATGAAAAAAAAGAAGAACTTCGTGCCGAGGAAGTTGTTGCCGCGGTGATGAAAAGCGATACGGGAGAATTGCTAGTGCTAGCCTCTAGTAATCGTTACAATCCCAACGGCATTCGGCGAGAAGATTACGCGTCTTTAAATGCTTCGGCAGTTGAATATGCTTTTGAGCCAGGCTCCGTGATGAAAACTGTGATGTTTTCGCTTTTGCTTAAAGAAGAAAAAATCAACCCCTTTGATTTGGTGCGCACTTATGGTGGAAAGTACAAACTCGGCCAACACACTATTCGTGACACCAAAGAGTCTGAATGGCTTAGCGCGGAAGACGTGATTGTTTATTCTTCCAATGTGGGTTCGGTGCAGTTGGCTCAAAAACTTGATGCGATTCCTTATTATCAGGGGCTTAAAGATTTTGGTTTTACGGAACGCACGGGAGTGGATTTGCCTTATGAAAACCCTGGAAATATGCCACCTTTGCAGCGGTTTAATTCGGAAGTATATAAGGGTACAATCGGGTACGGTTATGGGATGCAGGTCAATTTTATGCAAATTCTCAAAGCCTATAATGTGTTTAATAACAATGGAAAAATGCTGACCCCACGCCTTGGCTTGGAGTTTCAAGATGCCAGCGGAAAAACGTACCCTATTATGAGACCTCCTGAGGTGGAGGTGCTTCCTATTGCTGTGGCTAAGCGTGTTAAGCGTGTGCTTGTTAAGGCAGTTCGGCAAGGTACAGGAAAGGTGGTTTCGATGGAGGGGCTCGAAATTGGCGGTAAAACAGGAACGGCACATATCGCCGAGGGCGGAAGGTATGAAAACCGCTACAATGGGAGTTTTTTTGGTTTTGCCAATGATGCTCAGTCTCAGTACACAATCGGCGTGCTAGTGCGAGAGCCCAAGAAGCCTTACCACTATTTTGGCTCATTGAGCGCTGCCCCCATTTTTCGCGCGATTGTGCAAAAAATGGTGGACGAGCAGTATTTGATTCCTTCTTTAAGCACCCAAGAGGGAAGCTAAAGGACTTTTTGAATCTTCCAGTTCTGTTTTGGCGTTTAAGCGTTCTTGCAATTCTTTGGCGTATTGCTCTAGCAGTTCTTCGATTTTTACAAGGGCACTAGCGCGCTCTTTCTCGCCTAAAGCCTCAACGTTGAAGGCCGCTTCAAGCTCTTTTCGTTTTTCCTCTAGAAGTTTTTCAATTTTTTCCATATTGAAATGCTGGAAAAAAGCAACCGCACCCATAGAGGTAAGCTGTTCTTTAAAAGCTTGAACCTCTGGGTCTTTTTCCTCTTTTTTTTCGGGGGCTTGCCCCTTGATAGTTTGCATAAGTTGGCGTTCGAGCTCGGCAGAAAAAGCATCAGATTTTGGGGCAACGGCTTCTTTGGCGAGGGCCAAAGACTGGACAAATTGGCTTTGTTCAACTTTCATGAATAACTCCTTATCTTTGGGGTATTCATGCCAAGCAAAAAATATTCCTTTACATGTAGAGACTCTTACATGTAAAGGTTATGCAATTGTGTTGCGGTGATAAAGGTCGCACAATGCTTCAACAAAGGCATCGCTGTCATTGGGGCAAGTAGCAACACGATAGTCTAAAACCCCATATTCTTGGGCTTTTTCTTTGTACTCTATCCAAAGTTCAAATTCGGTTTCAGAATTATCAATCGTAAAAGCTACTGGGAGAATGATGACGTTTTTCCCCTTAAGGGCTTCAAGGGTGTGGCCAAGTTCGGGCGTTAGCCATTTAATGGGCCCAAGCTTGGATTGATAAGCAGTGATTGTGTCTGCAAAAACAAGTCCGTTTTTGCCCAACATATCAGTGAGTAAGTCGCTGTGGGAAAGTACCTCTTTTTGGTAGGGATCACCCTTGTCGACAATCTTTTGGGGCAAAGAGTGGGCAGAATAGATAAGTGTGTAATCTTCTGGCTTAGCTTCTCCTAGGGACTCTTTGATGCGCCTACAAAGGCTTTGGTTGAATCCTTCATGGGTATAAAAACGCTCCACTATAGTGCATTTTGGATGAAAATCAGCCAAGTCTAGCGCTTTTTGAAAATCCTCCAAAGAAGATTTGGTGGTCGTGGTGGAGTAGTGTGGGTAGAGAGGTAAAATGCACAGCTGGGTTACGCCGTGGGTTTTAAGTTCTTCGATGGCCCCAGTGGCAAAAGGAGGGGTGTAGCGCATGGCGTACGTCACATAGGTATCAGGAAGGGCGTGTTGAAGTTTTGCTACAAGGGCTTTTGTGTAGTCAACCAGTGGCGACTTTCCGCCAAGGGCAGCGTAGTTTTCTTTGGCCTCATTTTTTCGCGATGCGGTAATCATAAAAGCAATGAAACGCCGCAAAAGATCACTTTTTACGGTGATGATATTGGGGTCATTGAACATGTTTTTTAAAAAGAGTTCCACCTCATCAAGGTTGTTTGGTCCGCCCATGTTAAGCAATACTAGTCCCTTGCTCATGCCTCTTCTCCAGCACTAATGCGCAAGGTGATCATGCTATCGTCAATGCTGCTAAGACCGCCTTGGTCGCCCGTTTTGACAAAACGCACAAAGGCTTTTAGCTCGCGCACCAATGGCTCCTCTTTTTTAACCATACACTTGCGAATGACGTAAGAGAAGTTTTTTTGGTAGGCCGAATATTCCACCAAAGTTTGCTCCATTAAATCCGCTTCGTAATAGGCTTCTTTGGTGGCT
This sequence comes from Sulfurospirillum tamanense, assembly GCF_016937535.1. Classification (NCBI taxonomy): domain Bacteria; kingdom Pseudomonadati; phylum Campylobacterota; class Epsilonproteobacteria; order Campylobacterales; family Sulfurospirillaceae; genus Sulfurospirillum; species Sulfurospirillum tamanense. The sequence goes on from NZ_JAFHKK010000018.1 coordinate 18,615, forward strand.
ACTTCGATGGTGCGCTTGCGAAAGGGGGTAAGCCAGTTGGTGGTAACGCTTGCCACCACTTCATTTTCAAGTTTGAAAGACAAAATAGCGTTGTCTTCGTGGTGGTTATGGATTTTTTGGGATTTGAAAATGGCTGTTTGGTTGATTTCTTGCCCCGAGATAAACCGGATGAGGTCGATGTCATGCACAGCAAGGTCGGTTAAAATCCCAACATCTGCGATGCGTGGCGGAAAAGGCCCTACACGGGTGATGCCGATGCTGTAAATTTCTTTGTCTTCAAGTTCTGCTTTGAGTGCTTCTACGACAGGGTTAAAGCGTTCAATGTATCCCACGCATACTTTTGCGCCCATGCTTTGGGCTTTTTTTAGGATTTCTTCGGCTTCTTCGCAGTTGGAGGCTACGGGTTTTTCAATAAACAAATCCTTACCCTTGGCAAGGCATTTGAGGGCAACCTCTTTGTGTAAAAAAGTTGGTACCACGATGAGGGCTGCGTCAAATTCTGCCTCTTCTAAAAGGGTGTCTACGCTATCAAAAAAAGGTTCGCTGTATGCATCGTTTTTAACCACATCACACAGGGCGACTACCTCTACACCAGAAAGGGTTTTGAGGACGCGATAGTGGTTTCTTCCCATGGATCCAAGGCCAATGAGTGCCACCCTTAGCATAGGGTTTCCTTAAGGGCACCGACGACCATGTCTTGTTGTTCTTCGGTCAAAAATGGACTCATGGGAAGGCTCATGATCTCTTTAGCAATCGCTTCGCTCAGGGGGAAATCCCCCTCTTTGTAGCCAAGGTAGGTAAAGGCGGGCTGGAGATGCAAAGGGATGGGATAGTGGATGGCGGTGGGAATGCCCGCTTCGTTGAGTACTTTGGCGACCTCTTCGCGGTTTGGAACGCGCACGGAATACTGCGCATACACGCTGGTGCAATCTTTGGAAAGGGCAGGGGTAATGAGCACGTCTTTAAGAAGTTGGCTGTAGCGTGCACCAATGCGTTCACGTGCTTTTACTTCATCGTCAAAATAGGCAAGTTTGACATTTAAAACGGCGGCTTGGATGGTGTCAAGACGCCCGTTGATGCCTACGTATTCGTGCTTGTAGCGCTCTTCTTGGCCGTGGTTTAAAAGGATGCGCATTTTTTTAGCCAGCGCGTCGTCATCGGTAAAAATCGCCCCGCCATCTCCGTAGCAGCCAAGGGGTTTGGAGGGAAAAAAGCTCGTGCACCCGATGGTAGAAAGGGCGCAACTTTTTTTGCCTTTATAGGTCGCCCCAAAGCTTTGCGCCCCATCTTCAATGACGGGAATGCCGTGTTTTTGTGCGATGGCATTGATGGCATCCATGTCGGGGCATTGGCCGTAAAGGGAGACGGGCATAATCGCCTTGGTTTTGGGCGTAATGGCCGCTTCTAAAAGGGTGGGGTCTAGGTTGTAATTTGCAGGGTCAATGTCCACAAACACGGGAGTTGCACGCAAAAAAGCGATAACTTCAGCGGTGGCGATGAACGTAAAAGGCGAGGTGATGACCTCGTCTCCTGGCCCGATGTCGTACGCCATCAGGGCGAGCAAGAGAGCATCGGTACCGCTAGAGCACGCTAGTGCGTGTTTGGTGCCACAAAAGTGGGCCAATGTCTCTTCTAGGGTTTTTACCTCTTGCCCCATGATGAATTGCGTGGAGTCAAGTACGTTTAAAACAGCTTGGTTGATTTCATCTTTGTGGGCTTCGTATTGGGATTTAAGGTCGATAAAAGGCAGTTTCATGGCAGTCCCTTGTGTCAAAATAGTAAGGGCGATTATACTCCCCCGATGCTTTTGGGGGCATAAAAAGGCGTTACATGTAAAGCTATTTACTTAAAGCACTTAAGATGCGTGCTAGGCGTAGTTTAAACCTTTCTTGGCTAAAATAGGCCAATTTTTTACTCACAGGAAGCGATTTCATGGACATTCGAGCCGAGTTTTTACACTTTTTTGAAAAAAAAGGCCACAAGATTATGCCTAGTGCACCATTGGTGCCTGAAGATGCCACATTGCTCTTTGTTAATGCGGGCATGGTGCCCTTTAAGTCGGTATTTACGGGCGAGGTTCCTTTGCCAAACCCACCGCGCGCCACCACGTGCCAAACCTGCATCCGCGCAGGGGGAAAGCACAATGACCTTGACAACGTCGGCTACACCGCGCGCCACCACACGTTTTTTGAGATGCTAGGCAACTTCTCTTTTGGGGATTACTTCAAAGAAGACGCCATCGCTCTAGCGTGGGAATTTGTTACCGAAGTCGTGGGCTTGCCCAAAGAAAAACTCTGGGTCACGGTACACGAGAGCGATGATGAAGCAGAACTTCTGTGGCAGCGCCATATCGCCAAAGAGCGCATTATGCGTTTTGGCGACAAAGACAACTTTTGGCAAATGGGCGACACGGGACCATGTGGGCCGTGTAGCGAGATTTTTATCGACCAAGGGGCGGAGCATTTTAATGGGCCAGAAGATTACATGGGCGGCGATGGCGACCGCTTTTTGGAGATTTGGAACTTGGTGTTCATGCAGTATGAGCGCTCCAGCGATGGCACGTTAACCCCGCTTCCTAAACCCTCCATCGACACGGGCATGGGACTTGAGCGCATGGTGGCTGTTAAGGAAGGTAAATTTAGCAATTACGACAGTTCGTTGTTTATGCCCCTCATTGACAAGGTGGCACAGCTTTGCGGAAAGCCTTACATGTACGACACGGGAGCGAGCTATCGGGTCATTGCAGACCACATCCGCGCAGTGGCGTTTTTGCTTGCCCAAGGGGTAGGGTTTGACAAAGAAGGGCGCGGGTATGTGTTGCGCCGCATTTTGCGCCGTGCGGTGCGTCATGGGTATTTGCTAGGTATTACTGCACCGTTTATGCACACGCTTTTAGACACACTATGCGACTTAATGGGTGGACATTACGCTTATTTGGTGGAGAAAAAAGAGGCAGTGAGCGAGCAGATTCGTCTTGAAGAAGAGCGTTTTTTTGGCACTATTGCCTCAGGTTTAGAGTTATTTCAAGCGGAACTTGAAAATACCAAAGAAGTTTTCAGTGGCGACGTGGCCTTTAAACTGTATGACACCTTTGGATTTCCGTTGGATTTGACCCAAGACATGCTGCGCGACAAAGGCTTACATGTAGACAGTGCACGCTTTGATGCTTTGATGCAAGAACAGCGCGAACGCGCCAAGGCTTCGTGGAAGGGCAGTGGCGACAAAGCCACCAGCGGGGAGTTTAAACCTCTGCTTGAACAATTTGGTGCTAACACTTTTTGCGGGTACGATACCTTGTGTCAAGAGACACGTGTTTTGGCGTTGATGAACGAAGAGTTTAAATTGGTCAAAGGGTTGGGTGCTGGCGAAGCGGGATGGGTCTTTTTGGAAGCCACCCCTTTTTACGCCCAAAGCGGGGGGCAGTGTGGCGACACGGGTGTGCTAGAGGGTGTTGCTTCGGTGCTTGATACTCAGCTTTTCTTTGGCCTTAACCTTTCCCAAGTAGCCCCAAGTGCGCCCCTAAAGGTGGGTGACACCGTTACGGCCATTGTGGATGAAGCGCGGGATGAAATCATCAAACACCACTCCGCCACGCACCTGATGCACGCAGCCCTTAAGCACGTTTTAGGAAGCCATGTGGCGCAAGCGGGTTCGTTGGTGGAAGCGACGCGGTTGCGCTTTGACTTTTCGCATCCTAAGGCCATGACCAAAGAAGAAGTCCAAGCGGTGGAAGCCTTTGTGAATGCCAGTATTGCCAAGGGCGAGGGCAACGTGACGGAGCATATGGACATTGACTCAGCTAAGGCCAGCGGTGCGATGGCGCTTTTTGGAGAAAAATACGGCGATGAAGTGCGCGTAGTGAGCTTTGGGCAAACGAGCAAAGAGCTGTGCGGCGGCGTACATGTAAACAACACCGCGCGCATCGGAAGCTTTTTTATCGTGAAAGAATCTGGCGTGAGTGCGGGGGTGCGTCGCATCGAAGCGGTGTGCGGAAAAAGCGCTTTGACGCTTGCTGTGTCGTGGCGCGAAGGGCTTTTGGAGGCCCAAGAAGCGGTCAAAAACCAAGACATTCTCGCGGGCGTGGGACGGCTAAGAGAAGAGATTAAAACCCTTAAAAAAGAGGTGCAAGCCCTCGCGTCAAACTCGGGTGAAACCTTGCAAAGTGTGATGCTTGGCGGTGTGGAAGTGGTCATCGCTGTGGTGGGTGCGGGAGACATTAAGCAAAGCATTGATGAGCTTAAAAACGCCAAACCTTCGGTGGCGGCGCTGTTGTTTCAACTCAAAGACGACAAGATTATGATAGCTGCAGGGGTAAAAAACGCCTCCTTGAAAGCGGGCGAGTGGATCAAAGAAGTAGCACCGTATGTAGGTGGTGGCGGTGGCGGACGGGATGATTTTGCACAAGCGGGCGGTAAGAATCCTGCGGGACTAGAAGAAGCCAAAGCAGCCGCGCTTTCCTTTGCAAAAAGCAAGTTAGGGGTCTAGATGCGCGAAGTGCTGATGGAAATCTTTGGCAATTTTTCACGCTGGATTATCCTTCTTCATATCGTGACAGCCATGCTGTTGGTGGGGAGTTTGGTGACGATTCGTTTTATTGTAAAGCCTGTAATGGACGGATTGGAGAATGAAAAAGAAAAGCTCTCTAAGGCGCTAGCATTGATGCGTCGGTTTGGGTACTTTGTGGTTCCGGTGATGCTTGTGATGATTATCACCTCGGTTTTCATGAATGTGGGGTTGGGGTTTAAATACGGTGACCCCACTACCTATAATCTCATTCATACCAAAGAGGCGTTGTGGGTATTTATTGGGTTTAATTTTATCTACATGGTGTTTAAGTACAACAATGCCAAAAAAGCCCTCTTGGAAGATGAGTTTGTGGAAGTCCAAGAAAACGTGATTTTGATGTTTAACTACCTTGTTCCGCTTAATGCTGTCCTTGGTATTATTGGTGCCTATTTGGGGATTGTGATTCGAGGGCATTGATGGTCATTTTAGCTTCCCAGTCCCCCACCCGCGCGGCACTTTTGACAAAGGCAGGTATTGCCTTTAGGCAGTGCGGGGTAGATTTTGACGAAGAGGCGCTACCTTACACTTCACCCAGACAATTTGCCTACTACGCAACCAAAGGAAAATGTGAGCGCTTTTTGGAATTGTATGGATTAAAAACACCCGTACTGGCCGCAGACACTGTGGTTACATGTAAAGGAAAATTGCTTCAAAAAGCGCCTACGCCCGAAGCAGCGCGCGCCATGCTTGCACTTCAAAGCGGAAGTGAGGTGGCAATTATGACATGCATGATGTACCGCACTTCGCGTTTGGCGTACACGGATTTTTCTGTGACGCGCTACCATTTTGCTCCTTTTGGGGAGGAGGCTGTGGAAGCGTACCTTGCCAGTGATGCGTGGCAGGGTAAGGCAGGTGCTGTGATGGTGGAAGGATTTTGCAAGCCTTACATTCGTGATGTTGTTGGTTTTGAAAGTACCGCCATGGGGTTGTGTATTGAAAAGCTTTTGCCTTTTTTGGAGCACGCGTGAGCTTTACATGTAAGCAGTTGCGTATCGTTAGTAAAGAGAGCACGCTGGTGGATATTGACTTTCATATTGCCCATTCGATGGCGCTTGTCGGGCAAAGTGGAAGCGGAAAAAGCCTTACCCTCAAAGCACTCCTTGGCATGGCGCCAAAACGTTTACATGTAAGCTTGGAATATGAGGCGCCTTTTGTGCTTGAGCGGGGCAAGAGCGTGGGGTTTGTGCCTCAAAATCCTTTTACGGCATTGTCGCCACTGACGCGCATTGATGCGCAGTTTTTTCATCCCGAAGCAGCATCTTTTTGTGCCAAAGTAGGGCTTGATGCACATCTACTTAAACGCTATCCACCAGAACTTAGTGGCGGGCAATTGCAGCGTGTGGCCATTGCGATGGCCCTTTCCCATCAACCTGCCTTACTTTTGATGGACGAACCAACCACGGCGCTTGATGCTTCAACACGCACACAGGTACTGGAAATGATACAAAAATTGCAAGATGAGCTAGGTTTTTTGACCTTGTTTGTAACCCACGACATGCACTCAGCCGCGCTCATATGCCAAGAAATTGCTATTTTAAATGCAGGAAAGATTGTAGAAAGAGGGCAAATGGACACACTGATTGCTTCGCCTTCGCACCCTTATACCCAAGCGCTTTTAAGTGCTGGGTTTGCCACGAGAGGATTTCGCCAATGAGGATATTATTAGGAATACTAGGCGCGTTGGTTTTGACAGTTGTCGCTGGATTACTGTACGTGTACGCTCAAATACGCTTTGATGCTTACGGAATTATTGATTACAAGCCCAAGCTTACCACCCAAATTTTTGATAGGCACGGAAAGTTAGTAGCCAATCTGTTTGACGGGGAGCACCGTTTGTATGTGCCCTATGAAGCGATTCCTCCGCGTGTTGTCGAAGCCCTTGTGGCCATCGAAGATACCTCGTTTTTTGAGCACGGCGGCATTAATGTAGAGGCGATTTTTCGTGCGGCTATCAAAGACATTCAAGCCATGAAGCTTGTTGAGGGCGCAAGCACTATTACGCAGCAGTTGGTTAAAAATGTTGTGCTCACGCGAGACAAAACCTTTCAACGCAAACTCAACGAAGTCGTGTTGGCTTTTAAAGTCGAAAGTGAACTTACTAAAGAAGAAATCTTAGAGCGCTACTTAAATCATGTCTATTTTGGGCACGGGTATTATGGCATCAAAACAGCGGCGCAAGGCTATTTTAACAAGGAACTTTCCGAGCTCACCCTTAAAGAGATTGCCATATTGGTGGGGCTGCCCAAAGCCCCAAGTGCGTACGACCCCACGCGCAACCTTGACCTTGCGCTTGGACGCGCTAATCAAGTGCTTTCGCGTATGAATACACTAGGCTGGGTAAGTGAAGAAGAGTACATTACTTCCCTTAATGAGCTGCCCCTTGTATACGATGAAACCCTCACTAAAAACCGCGCCCCTTATGTGGTGGATGAGGTAATTAAACAAGCCAGTATTTATTTAGAAGATCTACGCCACGGCGGGTATGAGCTTCACCTTACTATTGATCTTGCTCTTCAAGAAGCAGGCCACCAAGCTCTAAATCGAGAAAAAATAGCTATTTTAGAGCGAAATCCTGAAGCGGATGAAGCTTTATTGAATGGTGCGTTAATTGCCATGGAAAATGGTAGTGGCGAGGTGCTGGCACTTGTGGGGGGTGTGGATTATGGGCAAAGCCACTTTAATCGCGCAACCCAAAGTTCACGTCAACCTGGCAGTAGTTTTAAACCTTTTATTTACCAACATGCGTTGGATGCAGGTTATTCTCCTTTGACGCTTATTCCTGATATTTCAAGGGTTTATTCTGATAAAGAGACGGAAGACGATTGGAAGCCTCGGAATTATGGGGAAAATTTTGATGGATTGGTGACACTAAAAGAGGCTCTAGTACGCTCGCGTAATCTAGCAACCATCAACTTACTTTCTGCTTTGGGGCTTGATGTGGTGCATCGGGATTTAACCAGAGCAGGTTTTGAGCGACTGCCACAGGATTTGACTATCGCTTTGGGTTCTTTTGGAATCTCCCCCCTTGCATACGCGCAGCTGTATTCGGCATTTTCCAACGCTGGGGAGATGGTAAGCCCGCTTATTATTAAAAAAATTAAAGACAGGTTTGGCAATAGTCAAACCTTTCAAGCAAGCAAAAAGCGTTTCACAAGCCCAGAGCAAAGTTTTTTAATGGTTGATATTTTAAAGGAAGCGGTCGAGCAAGGAACGGGCAAAAGAGCACAAGTGTCAGGCCTTGAGATTGCAGGAAAAACAGGCACAACAAACAACAACGTAGACGCTTGGTTTTGCGGATTTTCTCCCGAAATAGAAGTGTTGGTGTGGTTTGGGAATGACGATAATACACCCATGAATAAAAGTGAAACTGGAGGTCGGTCTGCCAGTACGGCTTTTGCGGATTTTATGAAGGAGTATTTAGCGCTTTATCCGCAAACCCGCCGTGCCTTTGTGCGTCCTAATGGGGTCGAGAGTGCTGTGATTGGTGGTAAAGAGGAATACTACACAACCACCTCCCCTTTGCCGCGCCCTTCCCAGGGAAGCAACGGGGCTCAAGAGGGTGGACTCATTTTTTAAGGAGTCACTCTTTTGGGCCGTGGGTTAAAAATGCAAAGGTGTGATTGAACACAAGGCTATCTTCGCATTGGACCAAAAGTAAATCGCCCTCTTGGAAAATAGTAGAGCCTGTTGGCTTTATATACTCTCCTTCACGCTTTAAAAGCAATACAAGAAAGTTCAAGGGAAGTGTGAGTTCGGCCAAGCTTTTCCCTATGGCATAAGTATTTTCATTGATGTAAAATTGTTTTAATGTGCGGCCAAGCAAAGGGGAGCTTGGAGGCTCTTGGGGCGTTTTTTGCGGGGGCGCCTCTACGCCAAGAATGCGTGCCATCAATGGAAGTGTAGTTCCTTGGATTAAAATAGAAGCAAGCACAACAAAAAATACTGTGTTAAAAATCAAAGAAGCATGTTCAAGTTTATACATAAATGGGTATGTTGCCAAAATAATAGGAACAGCGCCACGCAGCCCAACCCAAGAGGTGAACAGTTTTTCACGCAAGTGAAGTGTGCTAAAAAGCAAGGTAAAAAGAACACCCAAGGGACGTGCAATAAAAATAAGCCATAGTGCAATACCAAGAGCAGGAAGCGCTACGGCAGGAAGGTCTGAGGGAAAAACAAGCAAACCCAAGGTTAAAAAGACCCAGATTTGCATCACCCAAGCAAGTCCGTCGTGAAATCCTATGAGATTTTTTTTATGGACAAATTCGCGCGCATTAATGCAAATCCCTGCAACATAAACAGCCAAAAAGCCATTGCCTCCCAAGAAAGTTGCTCCGCCAAAGAGCAGCAAAACCCACCCAATGCTAAAGACCACATACAAGCCATAATGTGCTAGATGAAGTTTATTAAACAAAGAAGGCATCATGACACCAAATCCATACCCCATGATGCCACCTATGAAAAATTGTAAAAGAAATTCCAAGAGTAGCTCTTCAAAACTAGCACTTTGAGGTAGGGCAATAACTTGCAAGATAGTGATAGTGAGAAAGATAGCCATGGGATCATTGCTGCCAGACTCAAGTTCAAGAAGAGAGCCTAAACGCTTGCGAATAGCAAGACCTTTGGCACGAAAAATAGCAAATACAGCAGCCGCGTCGGTGGAAGAGATGATAGCGCCTAGCAAAAATGCCTCAAGAAACGAAACCTCCAGCAAAACATAGACAGCTCCAGCTACTAGCCCTGCAGTCAAGACCACACCAAGAGTAGCTAGCAAAAGCCCCTCTTTTAGAACAGGACGAATAGACTTCCATAGGGTGTCAAGGCCTCCTGCAAATAAAATAAAAATAAGCGCTAAAGTGCCCACGGTTTGCGCAAAAAATGCATCATCAAAATAAATACCAAGTACGCCATCTGAACCTGCAAGCATTCCAATGCCCAAAAAAATAAACAAAGCGGGAATTCCAAACTTGTCAGAAAGTTTGCTAGCAATGACACTCAAAAGCATGAGGCTTGCGGCAATAATTAAATACACTTCAAGCGTGCCCAGCATTTATTCTCCTAAGTTTTTTGCAAAAGTGTAGCAAAGAAAGGCTAAAAAAGAGGGGCAGAAGTAGGAGGAAAGGGGGCCTTGAAGACTCCCTTTTGATTAGCAGGAATAGGTGGTTTTGAATTCAAAAGGCGTAGGTCTGGCTTCGTAGGGCCATACTTGCGTCTCAAATTTGTAGTGTTGGTAGGTATCAATAAAATGTTTGCTCATAACTGGCTTCAAATACTCATTGTCGCGAATCACTGCCTCTAGAGATCCACGAAGCGTGTGGGGCATTTGATTGATGCCGCGCTCACGGATTTCATCCAAAGAGAGCTCAAATAAATCTTCGTCCATTGGCCCAGCAGGCTCAGTTTTGTTTTTGATACCATCAAGGCCCGCCATAAGCATGGCACTAAAGGCAAGGTACGGGTTGCCAGTGGAGTCAGGAAAACGCATCTCAATACGGGTTGATTTTTCACCACTACCGTAAGGAATACGGCAAGAGGCCGAACGGTTTTGTGAAGAGTAAGTCAAGATGGACGGTGCTTCAAAGCCGGGAATCAAACGCTTATACGAGTTGGTGGATGCATTGGTAAAGGCAGCAACGCTACGTGCGTGGGCCAAGATCCCGCCAATATAATAGCGTGCCATGTCGCTAAGGTTTGCGTATTCGCCTTCTTTATAAAAAAGGTTTTTTCCGTCTTTCCAGATGGATTGGTGGACATGCATGCCGCTACCGTTGTCGCCATAGAGAGGCTTTGGCATGAACGTAGCTGTTTTTCCGTTAAGGTGAGCTACCATGCGCACAACGTATTTGTATTTTTGCACATTGTCTGCTGCTTCAACAAGGGTGCCAAATTTTACACCGATTTCACCTTGGGCTTGCGCCACTTCGTGGTGGACTACGAACACCTCAAGGCCCACTTGTTCAAGGACTTGTACCATCTCTGCGCGCAAATCTACCATAGAGTCGATAGGTTGGCATGGGAAATAGCCGCCTTTGGTACGCGGTCGGTGGCCTGTGTTGTAGCCGTCTGGGTAATCAGTGGCATCATTCCAGCCACCTTCTTCGGAATCAACACAATAGGAGGCGCAGTTAATGTCATCTTTGATTTTGACATCATCAAAGACAAAAAATTCATTCTCTGGCCCAAAAAAAGCAGTATCGCCCACGCCACTTTCGCTTAAATGGCTTACTGCTTTTTTGGCGATACTTCGAGGGCATTTTTCGTACATTTGACCTTTGTAAATGTCGTAAACGTCACAAATAACAATGACAGTAGAATCTGCAGTGAAGGGATCTAAAAAGGCAGTTTCTGCCTCTGGGATAAGCACCATGTCTGAACGGTTAATGGGCTGCCAAGCGTCTACTGAGGAGCCATCAAACGGAATTCCACTCTTGAAGGTATCAGGGCTGATGGCGGTCATTGTGTAGGTAACATGGTGCCATGTGCCTTTAATGTCAGTGAAACGAAAATCAACAAATTTTACTTCGTTTTCTTTGCAGTAAGAGAAAAACTCTTCAACGCTATTAACAAACTTTCCCATATGAACTCCTGTGTAAGATAGTGTTGGCAGTATTGTACCGCATTGCTTTGGAAAAGCCACCGCGCATAATGATTAAAAAGTAATCAATTCGCGCTCTCGATTGGAAAAAATTGCACATTTTGTATACCCAAAGGTTTTGGCTAGCGCAACAACAATCTCGCCGCCTTCACCAACATGTTCTGGCGCGTGCGCGTCTGAGCTAAACGTGATAGGAATATTTAGATTAGCAACCTCTTCCAAAAGCAGTGCAGAGGGGTACTGTTCCTTGATGGGCTTGCGGAAGCCTGCGGTATTGATCTCTACAACCATGTTGGCTTTCTTAATGGCCATGAGGGCGTTTTTTGCCAAAAGTCGCACATCTTTTTTAGGGAGAAATTTAAAGACTTTAATCAAGTCGAAATGCCCAACAATGTCAAAATGGCGTGTTTTTGCCATAGCTTCAATGGCATCAAAATAATCCTGCCAAATCGTATCAATACTGCGTTGCTTGTATTCCCCAATAAACTCAGGGTTGTCAAAGCCCCACTCTCCCAAAAAGTGCACTGAGCCAATTTGATAATCACACGGTCTTGATAAAACTTTCTCCTCCATATACCCTCGCAAAAAATCGACCTCATAACCCAAAGATACATGTATTTGATCGGCATATGCCATTTTGGCTTCTTGCACCATGGCTTCATAGGTTTCCATAAGCTCAAGGCTCATGCGGTAACGGGAGTCAAAGGCCATGGGGGCGTGGTCAGAAAAACCGAAGTAGCGACATTCTGTTTTGATGGCTGCTTCTACATATTGCATGGGGGTGCCTGTGGCATGATGGCAAAGCGAGGTATGGTTGTGTAAATCAACAAGCATGTTTACTCCTTGTGGCCTTACATGTAAAGGCTCTTTAAACTTGAATTATACGAAACTTTATTATAATCTTCCCCAACTGTCCACACTTAGGAGTATTGCAATGACACAAGAAGAGCTTGATGCGTTAATGGCTGGTGGTCTTGATGAGATTAGCGAAGAGGCTGCCAATGACACGCCAGCAGAAGAGGAAGCTGCGCCTGAGGAAGAGCTGTCTGAACCAGAGGCTGACCCTGTAGAGGATTTTAATGCAAGCAGTTACCGCATTTCCTCAAGCCTTTCGTGGCCACCACCACCCCCTACCCAAGACCACAAAATGGTGCACCAACTTGATGATGTAACGCGCGATTCGGAAATTAAGGCTACAGAAGTTTTTGATAAACTTGAAGCCATCAGTGCTGCTTTGGGTGAGGTTCAAAACGAAGCAAATGAGGTAACGACCACTCTTGATAACACCGTGGCGCTTTTTGCAACGTTGATTGAAAAATTCCCCAATGTGGAGCGTTTTGCAACCGCCTTGGAAGAAGTTGCTCAGGCAAAAGAAAAAATGGACAACTTGGTGATGAATGCGCAAATGGCCGAAGATGAGATCATGATGACCATGGATATTATGCAGTATCAAGATATCCATCGCCAAAAAATCGAACGGGTTATTAATGTTATGCGCGCGCTTTCACACTACATGAGTAGTTTGTTTGAGGGAAAAATCGAAGATTCAAAGCGTGTGAGTTCTGCTGTGCATATCGAAGGAGATAGCACTACTGCGGATGTGGTAACCAATGAAGACATTGAAGCACTTATTGATACCCTTGGAAAGAAATAATTGAAACGTCCTGAACTACTCTCTCCTGCGGGAAATCCTGAAAAACTGAAGCTCGCTTTAGCGTATGGAGCAGACGCTGTATATGGAGGCGTGAGCCACTTTTCGTTGCGCATTCGCTCAGGCAAAGAGTTTACCTATGAGAGTTTTCATGAGGCGGTGGAGTATACCCATCGGCTTGGAAAAAAGATTTATGTAACTATTAATGGGTTTCCCTTCAATGCGCAAATTGAATTGCTAAAAAAACACATCAGTACCATGGCAGCCATGAAACCCGATGCTTTTATTATGGCAACGCCAGGGGTTGTGCGCCTTTCGCGTGAATTGGCGCCAGAGATTCCAGTGCATCTCTCTACGCAAGCCAACGTGCTCAATTACCTTGATGCGCAAGTGTATTGGGATCTTGGGGTAAAACGTATTGTCGCAGCACGTGAAATTGGACTCAAGGATTTGGCGGGCATTAAAGAGCGATTGCCAGAGCTTGAACTAGAAGCCTTTGTGCACGGGTCAATGTGCTTTGCCTACAGTGGAAGGTGCCTGATAAGCTCCGTACAAAGTGGGCGCGTGCCCAACCGCGGGAGTTGCGCCAACGATTGCCGTTTTCCTTACACCTTGTATGCCAAGAATGAAGAAACAGACACTTTATTTCGCCTTGAAGAAGACGAAACGGGTACACATATCATGAATGCCAAAGATTTGAATTTGGCTGTACATGTAGAAGAAATTATCCAAAGCGGCGTGGTGGACGCGCTAAAAATCGAAGGACGCACCAAGAGTCCTTATTATGTTGCCACAACGGCCAGGGCGTATCGCATGGCAATTGAAGACGCACTTGTGGGAAATTTTCAACCCAAGCGTTACGAGGAAGAGCTTGATACCATCAAAAATCGTGGGTTTTTTGATGGGTATTTGGTGCATCGCCCTTTTGAAAAACACCAAGCGCAAAATTTGAAAACTTCTATCGTGGAGGGAAGCGCTCAAGTATTTGCACTTGTGGATGAAAGTGGCAGTTTTTTTCATGCCAAAGACACAGTAGCACCAGCGCAATGGTATGAAGTGGTGACGCCCTATAATGCTCCATTTGTAGCGCCCATGTGTAATGAAATTGGTGAGATTAAAACAGCCCAAGGGAAAACGTGGCTACAGTTTTTTCAGATTGAAACGGATCTTGGTAAAAAACTAGAGGCTATTCACAGCGGCAACACGAATGCTGTAAAACTACCTTGCGCGCTTCCTCCTTTCTCATTTTTGCGCAAGTAATTCAAGGAAGCTACATGCGATTTGTTTCTATTTTAATGCCCAGTAAAAGTAACATGGATGTTATGAGTGAATGTGCAAAAACGTTGGAAAAATTTGGCGTAAAGCATGAGGTTTTGATCACCTCTGCGCACCGAAGCCTTGAGCGAACGCAAGCCTATGTTAAGGAGGCGGAATCCAGGGGCGCACAGCTGTTTATTGTTGGGGCGGGCATGGCGGCGCATTTGGCGGGCGTGGTGGCTGCTTTAACAACAAGACCTGTTATTGGCGTACCTTTAAATACATCACCGCTGCACGGCGTAGACGCGCTGCTGTCAACCGTTCAAATGCCTAGTGGTATCCCTGTTGGGGTAATGGCTATTGGAAGCGCGGGCGCTACCAATAGTGCTTTTTTGGCAATGCAAATTTTGGCATTAGAAGACGCAGAATTAGACGCCAAGCTCAAAGAGGATCGCATTTTGAAGGCAAAAAAGGTCGAAGTCGATTCAGAGGATATTGAAGTGAGACTTTTATAACACAAAGGACAACCCATGCAAACGTGGCTTGAAATGGATGAGTTTTGCAAATTGGTGCACCTTGATAGAGAGAGTGTGGAAGCATTGGTTGAAAAAGGAGAGCTTAAAACGCGCAATGAGGCAGAGAGGATTTTAGTGGAAGCATCGTTAGGTAATTTGAGCGTTATTCCAAAACCCACTGCGCCAGTCTCTGATGGACCACTTATTGAGGCAGATTTTGTGGAAAAAACCATTGGGACGATTTTGGGTTTGCACGAAAAAGTCTTGGATGCCAAAGATGAAACTCTTGAGGCACTAAAGAGTGAAAATCGTTTTTTAAAAGAAGCGCTGTTTTCTATGCAAGAACTGTATGATGAAGACCGTAAAACCATCGAAACGTTGACGGAGCAATTGCGCCACTCCCAAGAAGAGGTGGAATTTTTAAAACGCAAATACAAGCTTATGTGGAACCACGCGGTTGAAAATTACAAAAAAGAATCCTAGTGTACATGTAACGCTTTTTGGAGCGCCTAGGTGCCCTTGGTGCGCAAAGGCAAAGGCTTTTTTGAAGCGTCACGGTGTTGGGCACCGTTATGTTGATGTTTTGAAAGACCCTTTGGCAAAATCTCAGTGTAATCAACACGGGTGTTTTCAGATTCCTGTTGTTGTTGTAGGCAGGCGCTGGATGTGTGGGTTTTATGAACTGAAGCTAAAAAAAGAACTCGGAATAAAAGGATAACCATTGATGACATTTTCTCAAATGTTGCTTACATTGCAAGATTTTTGGCAAAAGCAGGGGTGTACGATTGTCCAGCCCTACGACCATCCTGCGGGTGCGGGAACCTTTCATCCTGCTACGTTTTTGCGTAGTCTTGGCCCAAAGCCTTGGGCTACGGCCTATGTGGCACCCAGTCGCCGTCCGACGGATGGACGGTATGGGGAAAACCCCAACCGCCTTGGGAGTTATTACCAATTTCAGGTGCTGATTAAGCCAAGTCCAGCAGATATTCAGGCGCTATATTTAAAAAGCCTTGAGGTTTTAGGGCTTGATTTATCTGCGCATGACATTCGCTTTGTGGAGGATAATTGGGAATCGCCAACACTTGGTGCTTGGGGTCTTGGATGGGAAGTGTGGCTTGATGGTATGGAAGTAACGCAATTTACCTATTTTCAACAAGTGGGCGGCATTCCTTGTGAGCCTGTTTCGGTGGAGATTACTTATGGGGTGGAGCGCCTAGCGATGTACTTGCAGCAGGTTGATTCGGTGTTTGATATCATTTGGAATGAAAACAGTGCAGGAAAAACCACGTACCGCGACGTCCACCATCAAGGAGAGGTAGAGTTTAGCACCTACCATTTTGAAGTGGCCGATGTGCCGATGCTGTTAACCCAGTTTGCGAATGCTTCTAGTGAATGCCAGCGGTGTTTGGAGGCAAAGCTCCCTTTGCCTGCGTATGATTATTGTTTGCTTGCCTCTCACACATTTAATGTTTTGGATGCACGCAAGGCTATTTCAGTAACAGAGCGACAAAATTATATTTTAAAAATTCGAGAGCTTGCCAAAGGGTGCGCAATGGCTTATGTCGAGGCAACGACTCCGTGAGGCAACAATGAAGCTGGGGGAAATTTATGTCCACCTTGACACCCTAAGCCCTTTTGCAACCCAAGAGGCATGGGATAATAGTGGCTTGTTGGTGGGTGCTCAAGACGATGAGGTGCATGCGGTGTGCTTGTGTTTGGATGTAGATGAGCATGTCTTGCAAAGCGTGCCCGATGGCACACTCATCATCGCCCATCATCCGCTTATTTTTAAAGGGTTAAAGGCTTTTGATACAGCTTATTACCCTGCTTCTTTGTTAAAAACCATGCTTAAACGAAACATTAGCCTTATTGCAATGCATACCAATATTGACAAAAGCCACCTGAACCGTTATGTGTGTGAACAAGTATTTGGTTTGAAGGTGATAAGTCAAGAGGAGTACCTGTGTCTTTGCCATTTTGAGGGAGATTTTGAAGCCTTAGCGTTACATGTAAAGAACAGTTTGGGCGTTTCGCAGGTGCGTGCAGTGCCAAAAGAGGGTGCGGTAGAAACTGTGGCAGTAACGACGGGTTCAGGGGGAGATTTTATCGGGCGTGTTAAGGCTTCTTGTTTTTTAACAGGAGACATCAAATACCACCACGCCATGGAGGCCAAGGCTAATGGTTTGGGTTTGATTGACATTGGGCACTTTGAGAGCGAGCGCTATTTTGGGGAGGTGCTTGCACCCTATTTGAAAAATTTTCCATTAAAAGTTATAATGTCGAATTCTAAAAACCCCTTCACCATCATTTAGCACATCATAAGGATAGACACGAATGAATAAGTATTTAAATCAATTAGTGCAACTTTCGACAATTGATCAAGAGATTGACGACTTTGGACCACGTATTGAAAAAATTGAACGGGCACTTAATGGCGCCTTAGACACCAAGCAAGAAGCGCAGTTAAAATTAGATGAGTTGGTAACGCAGACCAAAGAGGCACAGCTTAAAAGATCACAGCATGAGCTACACCTTGCAGAGCTTTCCGATAAAATCAAAGACATTGCGAAAAAAGTCGGTGCTATTAAGTCTGAAAAAGAGCAAAAGGCGCTACAACTTGAAGAGGAAATTTGCAAAGAGCAATGTGATTTTTCCAATGAGGAAATTGAGCGCTTGGATAAGATTATTGAATCTAAAAACGGTTACTTAGAAGAAGCGAAAGCGCATTTTGAAGCAGCAGAGCAAAAAGTTGAAGCAGCAAAAGTTGCTATTGCTTCAGAAATGGAGTCTATCGACAAAGAACGCGCTAGTGTGTATGCAAAAAAAGAGCAACTAGTGGGTCAAATGAGCCAAAAAATCTTAACATTTTATGAAAAAATCCGAAAATGGGCTAAGAATACCGCTGTTGTTCCTGTGCGAAAGCAAGCTTGCTATGGCTGTTTTATGCGCATTAATGATAAAACGTATGCTGCGGTTTTGAAAGGTGAAGACATTGTAACTTGTCCTCACTGTGGACGTATTTTATACAAGGAAGCAGAAGCGGTATAACCGTGAACAAGGGACTCCTTTTTGTCTATCTGGGCGTGTTGGCATTGGTGTATGTGCTGGCACTTCCTGTTTTGTTTTTCCTTACATGTAAGGCCAAGCATCGCCATAGTATCCCTGCGCGATTTTGGCTGTGGAATAACCCATCGTTTTCATATCAGGATGTTTGGCTACATGCATGTTCTTTAGGGGAGGTGAATTCCCTCGCCTCACTAAAGGCGCGTATCGCTGGCAAGACTAGCATTAGTGCCATTACTCAAACAGGCTATAAAGCAGCCTGTGAAGTGGGGGATGAAGGGCGTTTTTTGCCCTTTGAAATACTGCTTCCTTGGTGGGCAGGAAAGCATAAAGTATTGGTGGTTACCGAGGCGGAATTGTGGCTCATGTTGTTTGCAATCGCCAAGCAAAGAGGGATGAAAACCGTTTTAATGAATGCGCGCATTAGCGATAAATCCTACCAGAGCTATTTGCGTTTTAGGTGGCTGTACCAGTCTATTTTTGCTTATGTGGATGTTGTGTTTGCGCAAAGTGATGCAGACAAGGTGCGTTTGGAGTCTCTTGGTGCAAGAAATGTGTGTGTTTTAGGTAATATTAAAACCGCCAGCACTCCTGTTGTGAAGGTACAATACCCCAAGCCAGCACGACGTGTGATTATTTTGGCGAGTACGCACGAGGGTGAGGAAGAGCGCATCTTGCGTGCCTTTGAGAAAAAGCCTACCGACATGCTTATCGTAGTGCCACGCCATCCTGAACGCTTTAAGGGCGTAGACGTTTTTTTAGGAGGCTTGGCGCAGCAAAATCAGTGGACGTATCGACGTTTTTCTGAGGAAGGTTTTGGAGAGTGCGATTTGTTTCTGTGTGACACCATGGGCGCACTTGTAGATATGTACGCCCTTGGTGATGTGAGTATTTTGGGGGGCTCTTTTGTGGAGGGTGTTGGTGGACACAATCCGCTGGAACCAGCTTTTTTTCACAATGCGGTGATCTCAGGAAAACATATTTTTAATCAAAAGGCACTTTTTTCCCAAGTGAAAGGTGCACACCTTGTTGAGCTAGATGCCCTGTCTGACCTACTTGAGCAGCCATTGGTTCCAGCTGTTTTTAACCCCCACGATGCCCTCGCACCTGTTGTGGCATTGATTAACCAAGCGTTGGAGAATAAAAAATGAAAGAAGAAAAAGCGTATAAACTTTTAGCCATGCAGGAAAAAATTTCCAACCGTGCTGCTAAAGATTTAATTGACCAAGGGTTGGTGTATGCCAAAGGAAAAAAAGTTCTTGTGGCCCGTGGAAACCTTGATGTAGATGTTGAGTTTAGGGTTGAAAAACCTGCCAAGCCTACGGTGATTTTTGAAAATGACAAAGTTTTGGTGCTCGATAAGCCCGCCTTTGTGCTCTCTGAAGAGCTCGCCACAACGTATGGACACCCTTTATTGCATCGCCTAGATAAAGAAACCAGCGGTGTGTTGATTTTGGTCAAAGACGAAGAGTATCAAAAAGCGGCCATCGAAGAGTTCAAGGCACTGCGCGTTGAGAAAATTTATTTTGCCGCAGTGGGTGGAAAGTGCATTGAACCTGCAACCATTGAAGCGCCTATTTTGACCGTCAAAGGAAAAGGGGGCGCGGTGTCAAAAATCTCAGCCAACGGCAAGCCCGCGCTAACGCGGATGGAGCCCTATTTGGTAGAGGGTAAGCATTCGTTGGTAAAGGTTTCGATTCAAACCGGAAGAACCCATCAAATCCGCGTGCATTTGCGCTCTATCGGATTCTCGATTTTAGGGGATGAAAAATACGGTGGCAAGCAAGCAGACCGCATGATGTTGCACGCCTATTCTGTAACGCTCTTCGGGCAAACCTTTAAATCACCCTTGCCAAGTGCCTTTAAAAAGTACGGTTTTAGCGGGGTCTAAAGGTTCTTAAAGAAAATTTTCTGTATTATTGCACTCTTTTGTGCATAAGCAAAATCAAACGTAATGAAGTAAAGGAGCCGATGTGTTTGGAGTATTGAGTGAATCGTTTAAAACTGCTGTCAATAAACTTCGATTTGCAGACGATGATAAAGCACTCAAAAATGCCCTTGAAACACTAAAAAAAGCCCTTTTAAAAGCGGATGTGCACCACAAGGTTACCAAAGAACTTTTACAGCGGGTTGAGGCGCACACAAAACAAGCAGGCATTGGCCAAGAAGCTTTTTTAAATGCCATCAAGCATTCCCTTGCTGAGATTTTAACCGCACCTGGCAATCAAGGATTTGTCTACACCTCCAAGCCCCCTACGGTGGTTTTGATGAGTGGTTTGCAAGGCTCTGGAAAAACAACAACAACGGTTAAGCTTGGCACCTACCTGAAGTTACGAAAAAAGAAAGTGCTTATCGCCGCGTGTGATTTACAGCGTCTTGCCGCGGTAGAACAGCTTAAGCAGTTGTGTGCCCAACACGAACTGGATTTGTTTTACGATGAAAGTGGTAGCGACCCTGTCGATGTTGCTAAAAAAGCCTTAGAAAAAGCCAAAAGTGGGCTTTATGATGTCCTTTTGGTCGATACTGCAGGCCGTTTGGCTATCGATGAAGCGTTAATGGCGCAAATCAAAGCTGTTCATAAGGCCATTGCGCCCCATGAAGTTTTTTATGTGGCCGATGCGCTTAGTGGGCAAGATGCGGTCAAAACAGCAGCCTCTTTTCATGAGGCGCTAGGTATCACTGGTGTGGTGCTGAGTAAATACGATGGTGATACCAAGGGTGGTGTGGCGCTAGGGATTGCGCACCAAGTGGGCGTGCCGTTGCGCTTTATTGGCGTGGGAGAAAAGGCGGCAGATTTAGAGGCGTTTTTGCCTGAGCGTATTGTGGGTCGCATTATGGGTGAGGGCGATCTTGCAACATTGGCCGAAAAGACCAATGCTGTGATTGATGAAAAAAAAGCCAAATTAATGAACAAGAAAATCAAAAAGGGAGAGTTTAACTTTAATGATTTTCTAGACCAAATGGAAAGCATGAAAAAACTTGGCAGTATGAAATCCATGCTCGGGATGATTCCTGGTCTTTCGGGAATGGCTGACAAGCTTAAAGATGTGGATTTGGAGAATTCCGTTGAAATGAAGCGCATTAAGGCAATGATTGGTTCCATGACGCTCAAAGAACGTGAGGCTCCTGCCTTGCTTAACAACAGCCGAAAACGTCGCATTGCCACAGGGGCTGGGCTTTCACAAGTCGAGGTTAATCGCTTTTTAAAGCAGTTTCAAAATGCCGCCAAAATGGCAAAAAAGTTTTCAGGGAAAAAAGGCATGCAGGATTTGCAAGCCATGTTAGGACAAAACGCTAGAGGCGGATTTCCGCGCTAGACGGTTTATTTATGGAAGCACCCCTTCCATTACTAAGCCGTAGGACAAAATTTCAAGGAGACCAACACAATGGCAACCGTAGTTCGACTAACCCGTATGGGACGAAACAAAAAACCTTTTTACCGAATCGTTGTAACAGACAGCAGAAAGCGCCGTGACGGTGGCTGGATTGAATCTATTGGGTATTATAACCCATTGAGTGAGCCAGAAACCATTAAATTTGACCAAGAGCGTTTGGCATACTGGAAGAGCGTAGGCGCTAAAATGAGCGACAGGGTAGCTAAAATTACCGGTAAATAACCATGGCACATGCATTTTTAGGCGCGTTTGCTAAGCTGATTGTCAATCACCCAGAGCTGGTTCGTGTAGAGCGCGTGGACGTGGATGAGACGTTTGCGGAAATTATCATTTATGCAGATAAAAGCGACACAGGAAAGCTGATTGGCAAAGATGGCAAGATGATAAACTCTTTAAAAACAGTTATTGCGGGGTACAAGGCTAAAAATGGCATGTCCTATCGCATTACCGTCAAAGCAAACGATGAGTGAGCTGGAAGTTGCACAAATTGGTAAGGTTGTGGGGCTAAAGGGAGACCTGAAGCTTCACAACCACAGTGATTTCCCTGAGCAGTTTGGTGTGGGCGCTACTTTCTATACTGCTTCGGGAACCCCTTTGTGTATCTGCGCTTTCGATTCCCAAAAATTTCACGTTCGCTTTGTTGGCTATGAAGAGAGAGAGCGTGCAAAAACCCTCACAAATACTTTTTTGTACACCACAGTAGAAGCAACCAAAGAAAAATGCACACTTAGTAAAGGTGAATATTTTTGGTTTGATGTCGTGGGTTGCTCTGTTGTGGAAGAGGGTGCGCTGCTTGGACAAGTAGAAGAGATTGAACGCATTGGTGCGCAGGACTATTTTGTAGTAAAAACAGACGATTCTTTGCGTGAGCAAGGCCATGCTGCTACGTTTTTAATTCCCTATGTTGACCGCTATGTTTTACATGTAAGCATTGACAAAAAAGAGATTGCTACTAAAGATGCACGCGATTTACTAGAGAGTATATGATGCGTTTTAGTTTTCTCACTCTTTTTCCTGGCCTTGTTGAGGGGTATTTTTCTGACTCTATTTTGGGGCGCGCTAAAGAGGAGGGGAAGATTGCTGTGGAT
Source organism: Sulfurospirillum tamanense (assembly GCF_016937535.1). Lineage (NCBI taxonomy): Bacteria > Pseudomonadati > Campylobacterota > Epsilonproteobacteria > Campylobacterales > Sulfurospirillaceae > Sulfurospirillum > Sulfurospirillum tamanense. Next base: position 40,742 of record NZ_JAFHKK010000018.1, read on the forward strand.
TTTCTTAATCCCAGAGACTTTAGCCTTTCACGCCACAAAAAAGTAGATGATTACCAAGCAGGTGGTGGTGCAGGATTGCTGATGGGCCCTCAACCGCTTGATGATGCGTTGGCGTATTTTTTGAAAAAAACTCCCCATGCGCATGTTGTTTTTCCTGTTCCCGCAGGCAAGCCCTTTACCCAAAAAGATGCCAAACGTTTGGCAAAAAAATCCCATGTGGTTTTTGTGTGTGGGCGCTATGAGGGAATTGACGAGCGCATTGTAGAAGAGTATGCGGATGAGCTTTTTTCCATCGGGGATTATGTCCTCACCGGAGGAGAGCTGGCTAGCATGGTGATGTGTGATGCCATTAGCCGCAATGTCGAAGCAGTGCTCGGGAATGATGCCTCTTTGGATGAGGAAAGTTTTGAGGCAGGCTTACTAGAAGCTCCCTCTTTCACCAAGCCTAATGAATTTAAAAATAAATGTGTTCCCTCAGAGTTTTTAAAGGGTAACCATGCTAAAATTGCAGGCTTAAAAAAAGTGATGGCGTGTGCGAAAACTCAGTTTTACAGACCCGACCTCTTTGTCAATCAAAAACTAACGTGTCAAGAAAAGGACCACCGATGAGAAATAAATATATCGACGCATTTGAAAACGCACAAGTTGCAAGTAAAAACGTCCCAGATTTTAGAGCAGGGGATACCCTTCGCGTCGCCGTTATGATTAAAGAAGGCGAAAAGCAACGGGTTCAAAATTTTGAAGGCGTGTGTATCGCACGTCGTGGAACAGGTACGGGCGAGACGTTTATTATCCGTAAAATTGGTGCAAACAGCGTTGGTGTTGAGCGTATTTTCCCTATCTTTAGTGACAGTATCCAAGACATTACAGTGCTTCGCCGCGGCCGTGTACGCCGTGCAAAACTCTTTTATCTTCGTGGACTTCGCGGTAAGTCTGCACGTATTAAAGAGCTCAAGCGCCCTCAGTAGTCTTCAAAAACAGCGCAGATTTTTTCTGCGCTGTCTCTTTTTTAATCTCTCTGCTGTAGTGTACATGTAACCTTCTTGTGTTACAATGCCAAATCTCCTTTTAAAGGGACGGCCATGGCAGACAAAATCTACGTCGTTGACACCAATATCATCCTCCAAAACCTCCAAAACATTAAAAACCTCTCCCAAGAAGGCAAAAATATCGTTGTTGTTCCTGAGACCGTACTTATTGAGCTTGAAGATAAAAAGCGCTTAATGGACGAGCTTGGGTATCAAGCAAGAGAGTTTGCGCGTTTTATTGCTGAAGCAAAAGTTAAAGAAGTGGATCATGAAAACGACTACAAAGTCGTCAAGATGTTTCATGACCCGCACCAAATTCATCTTATTGCAAAATCGCATTATGAGGCTGCGATTGAATATAACCACACCTCTGAAAGCAATGATAAACGGATTATCGAAGTAGCCGAAGTGGCGCGTGAATACTATAAAGGGCATAAGGTCATTTTTGTTTCCATTGATGTGTACGCGCGAATTTTCGGACTCTTTAAAAACATTAAAACCGAATCCTTGCACGAAGACCGCTCCGAGGTGCCAAAGCAACAGTTTTTCAAAAGCATCCAAACCACCTCAGCCGTTTTAAATGAAGCCATTTACAAACCCATCACTTGCCTTGACCCCCAGTACCGACCTGACAATTTTTGCTATGAGTTTATCGTGGAGGACGGCAGTAAGGTGTATGGATTAATCTTTAACGAGATGCTTCAAATAGTAAGTGAATTGGATTTTCGCGGTATGAAAGTTAAGCCTGTCAACACCCGTCAGAAATTTTTTATGAAAGCCATTTTGAGCAATGTGTATAATTTGCTTGTGATTGATGCCAAAGCAGGAAGTGGTAAAACCCTGATTGCGCTAGCCTCAGCAATGCGTCTTGTCGACAAGGGCCATTATGACAAGATTGTCTATGTGCGAAATTCCATCGAAAGCCTTGACCGTGGTGCGGACGTGGGATACCTTTCGGGGAATGATGAAAAGTTTCGTATTTATAACATGGCCCTGTATGATACGCTGGAGTTTATTGCCAAAAAGGCACTTAAGCGCAACGAAAATAAAGACGACGCCGACGCTATTAGTTCTAAGATCGTGGAGCTTTCCCAAAAATACCGCATCGAAAAATTGTGGCCAGGAGAGGCACGTGGACGCACTCTTAGTGACGCTGTGGTGATTATGGATGAGTGGCAAAACAGCTCAGAAAACACCACACAGCTGATTCTCTCGCGGCTAGATAATTCGTGCATGGCCATTGTGATTGGCTCCAACCGTCAAATCGACAATCCGTATCTTAATAAATACAACAATGGCCTTACGAGTTTACTAAAGCTTACTGCACAACAACACGACGAGCTTAATATGTTTGCTATTGACCTGCAAAAAGCCGTGCGCGGGCGTTTTGCAGAATTTAGCGAACGGGTGTACGAAAACAAAAAACATTAAAAGAGTGTATAGGCTTTTTTGAGACGCGCAACCCCTTCGTCAATCTTTTCGTGGCTTGTGTGGGTGAAATTCAACCGCATGGTATTTTGCCCACCTCCGCAAGGGAAAAACACAGACCCTGGTACAAAAGCCACGTGATGTTTGATGGCCTCATGAAACAAGGCCATGGTATCGCGCCCATCGTTTAAGCTAGCCCAGACAAACATTCCGCCTTCTGGCACCTCTACATGTAAGGCTTCTTTGAAGTGTTCTTTGAGTGTGTTGACCATGATGTTGCGTTTTTCCATGTAGGCGCGTTTAAGCCTTTTTTGGTGGGTGCGCAAGGTGTCATTAGTCATCATCTCATGCAACACGCGCTGAAAAAAATAACTGCTTTGCAAGTCCGTGCACTCTTTGAATTTAATACAGGCTTCCAGTGCTTCTTGGGGGCCATAAAGCCAACCAAGCCTAAAATCGGGAGCCGCAACCTTAGAGGCGGTGCCCAAAACAATTGTGCCTTCTGGATAAAGCGAGGCGTAAGAAGGTGGCGTGGTGCCCTCGTAACGCAAGGCACCGTAAGGGTCATCTTCGATAATCCATACCCCATATTGTTTTGCTAACGCAGCCACTTTACGGCGCAATAGTGCGTTACATGTAAAGCCTGTGGGGTTTTGAAAGGTGGGGATGGTGTAGAAAAACCGTATTGTATTTGTTTGAAACAGTGTTTCAAGCGCCTGAATATCTGGACCTTCGTGGGTGATTCCAACGCTGTGAATATTAGCTTCGTGGGAGCGAAAGAGCTGTAAGGCGGCCAAATAAGTGGGCGATTCAACCACGATGGCATCTTTGGGATTCATGAGGGCGCGACAGGCCAAATCTAGCCCCTGTTGGCTACCTGAGGTAATGAGAATGTCCTTTGCTTGTGCGCGTATATCTTTGTGTTGATATTCCGATGCAAGAGCTTCGCGCAAGGGCAAATACCCTTGTGTGGGACCGTATTGAAACAAAGAAACATCTACGCTTTCCATGAGTGTTTCGACAGCTTTTTTAATAGGGGTGAGGGGAAAAAGAGAGGGGTCGGGTAAACCTCCTGCAAAGGAGATGACGCCTGGTTTTTGGGTGAGCGCCAAGATGTTGCGCACAAAAGAGTGGTTGATGCGAGATGCCCCATAAGAAAGTTTCATGTTTTGCCCTTTGGAAAAGTTAATGCAGAAGATAAGTATAAGGCAAGAAAAAAAATAAGAGTATCGCAAAAGTGCTATTTTTCTTGTTTAAAAGTGCGAATATGCTACACTTAAACATGCAACGCCACACCACGACACAGCTGCACCGAGAGAAAATCAACGACGCGCTGTATAAAATACATCTTGACATCGCAAACCCTTTACATGTAAAGGATGTTGCCGCGTTTGTGTCTACCTCTATGTATCATTTTAATCGGCTTTTTTACGCGCATATGGGAGAGCATGTGCATGGTTATATCAAGCGCGTTCGCCTCGAAAACGCGGCCAATGCGTTGCTGTTTAATCCTCAGATGTCGGTACTTGAGATTGCTCATGCTTCAGGGTTTGGCTCGGGGGCTAGTTTCACCCATGCCTTTAAGGACTATTTTGGTGCAACACCTACAAAATGGCGCGAAGTGGATAAAGAGAGCGAGGGCTGTTCGCGCCCCATTACCCCCCTATTAAATGCGCCAAAAATTGTGCGTCTCCCCTCTAGAAAGGTAGCGTATGTGCGCCACCGTGGTTACGACCGAAGCATTCAAAATCCGTGGCTTAAACTTCTTGAGTGGGCTAAAGAGGAAGGCATCTCGCCTGACGCGCCTATGTTAGGGCTGCACCACAGCAATCCGCGGTTTGTTCCCTTGGCCAAATGCCACTATGTGGCCTGTTTGGAGATTAAAAAAACCCATTTTGCCAAAGGTGAGGTGGGGATTATGCGTATGCCAAGTGTGTTGTGTGCAATGTTTTCATTTAAGGGGAGGTATGGAGAATTCTTGAGTCAGATGGACAGCGTGTATTACGAATGGCTTCCCACGAGTGGTTTTGAAAAATTGCCATTACCCTCATTTGCTATTTATCATAAAAACCACTTTACGTCACCTGATGAAACCTATGTGCTTGATTTTTGCATTCCTGTAAAACACGCATAACCCATCCTTAACGCGACCTAGGGTATACTTCTTTTTTTTCAAGGAGCACCATTGCGGTCAACACTATCTCTTGCGGGCGCACTCGTATTGACGCTGCTTACTCTTTTTTTTGCCACGCACCGTTATATTTTGTCAAACTACTACGCGCTTGAAATTTCACAAAATGAACGCACGATTAGCGGCTTGTTGCAAAGCATCCATGCCCAAACTGATTTTGTAAAAAAAATAGCCAGAGATTATGCTGCATGGGATGATACTTTTGCTTTTGTAGAAACAGGCTCCCGTGACTTTATAAATACTAATTTTAGAGAAAACACCCACACGCTAGAGGAGCTTGAGGTTTGTGGGATGATTTTTCTTAATAGAAACAATCAACCCGTTTGGCAAGTTTTCTCTTCCGCTCTCCACGCCCCCAAGGTGCTGATGGAAAAAGTGCTTGCGCGTGAAGGCGTGGCGTCTGGGGGATTTGTGTTTTTGGATGAAGAGATTTATTTTTATGATGGTCATCCGATTACCAAATCAGATGCCAGTGGGCCTTCAAATGGGCGATTGCTGGTTGTTGGAAAATTGGACATCGTGGCACTTAAAAACCAAAACCCTGAGCTGATTGCGCTTCATACACTCTCTTCCTTTGTATCCAAGCAAAACCCACGGCATTTTACCGTAGCGGGCAGAGAGGTTGCTGTTGTGACCCAGTGGAAAGAGGAGAGGGCGGAGAATTTTATTCATATTGGCGGGCTTGATGAGGGGCAGGGGCTTTTCGCAATCCACGGCCGTGAAATGATGCTGCAAGGCAAGCGGGCTTTGCAGTTGTTTTTGCTAGTAGTAAGTAGCATGACAACGGTGATTTTTTTGCTTATTTTCTTTCGGCAAAAAGAAGCTCAAAAAGAGAAAGAGATTCTCAAGCAAACCGTTGCGTTGCGTACACAAGATTTAAAGCGCACTACTAAAGAACTTGAGTTGACGGTTGAAAAACTTGAGCGCATTGCTTATGTGGACGAACTTACGGGGGTTCAAACAAGACGGAGTTTTTTTGAGACGATTCGCTCCTTGCTAAAAAGTGCCGCCAAAGAGAAAAAGAACCTCTGTGTGGCGTTGATTGATTTGGATGATTTTAAACTCATTAATGACACGTATGGGCATGGGGCTGGGGATTTGGTTTTGAAAGATTTTTGCGATGCTTGCCGAAAGTTCCTAGATGAGCGTATGCTTTTTGCACGGATTGGGGGCGAAGAGTTTGTGATTAGTTTTTACGGCATGTCACTTAAAAGTGCCGAGGCCATCTGTGTAAAAATTCAGGATTATGTGGGTGAAAATCCTGTGGCTATCGATGCTCGTACCCACGTTGCGTATACCTTTAGTCTAGGGATGGCAGACAACGGGGATGCTGAAGATATCGATGCCATACTGCGTCAGGCAGATGAGCGGTTGTATACGGCAAAATCCCTAGGAAAAAATAACATTCGGAGTCGAAGCTAGAGGTTACTGTAGCCATGCAGACGCAATTCTCGGCGTTTTTGACCGTCGTGAAAACGGCGTTTTTCGAGATCTGTTTTTGGTTCAAAGGGCGGAACCGGCACAGGCTTTCCCTCTGGGTCTACGGCCACCATTGTAAAAAAACAACTGTTGGTGTCCATAACAGTTCCTTTCTGAATGTTTTCAGAAACCACCTTAATGCCCACCTCCATGGATGTTTTGCCCGTATAGTTAACACTGGCTAAAAACGTTACAAGATCACCCACATGTACCGAATGGCGAAAGACTACCTGGTCGACGCTCATGGTGACTACATAGCCCCCACAATAGCGTGATGCGCACGCATAAGCCACTTGGTCGAGGTATTTTAAGATGTCACCCCCGTGTACTTTGCCTGAAAAATTGGCTTTATCGGGCGTCATAAGCACGGACATGGTGAGCTTGTGTTTTTCAAAGGGTAACATTTCCACTAAACCATCCTTACATGTAAAGTTATTTGCCTTTTCCAGAGCGCTAAAAATGCTCTATTCAACGGCCACCACCTCTTTTTTGAGGGCTTCTTTGTCGATTTCCCCTTGGCTAGGACTCGTCAGAGGCAAGCGCAGTTTGTAAAGAATGCGCGTGGGAAGCATGTGGTTGGGCAAGTGTTTTTTGAGCTCAAAGAGTAACTCGTTTTTTGGAATCTCACTCAGAGCGCTATAGCACAAGACAATGGCTTCTTCGGTCGCTTCATCGGGGATGGAAAAGACCGCGCACTCTTTCACGGAGGGCACATGGTGGTACACTACCGTTTCGATTTCGTAAGGACTAACGCGAAAACCGCAGGATTTTATCATGTCGTCTTTGCGGTCCACAAAGTACAAAAATCCCTCTTCATCGCTATAGACATAATCACCACTGGCTACGACAATCTCATCGGTAAGTTGCCCCTCAAGGTCAACCACATTTTTGAGTATTTGCACGCTTTTAAAGCGTTGGGCTGTAGCATCGGGCGCATTCCAAAAGCCTTTGTAGATGTACCCGCCACGGTGAATCAGTTCGCCCACTTCGCGGGGTTTGCACGCATTGCCCTCTTCGTTTAGCACGTACACTTCCACATCCGGAATGGGCTTGCCGATGGAGTTTGGACGAATGGCAAGCTGAGACGGGTCAAGGTAGGTAGAACGAAAGGCTTCAGTGAGGCCATGCATAGAGTAAAACTTGGCATGGGGGTACAGCGTGGCAATGTGTTGGAGCATCTTGGGCGTGATTTTCCCTCCTGAGGAAGTGACGGTGCGCACATGGCGCAAAAGCTCAGGATGGGGCAAGCGGTGGCCGGGTTCTTCATCGACCATCAACGAAATGTGAATAGGCATGAGGGGCAGGATGGTCACCTTGTCTTGGATGAGGTGATTAAAAAAGTCTGAGGGCAGCACAAGGCGGTGTAAGGCGAGGGTGGCGTGTTTGTAAAGAGCGCAAAAAAGTTGGTTGAGGCCGTAGTCAAAAATGAAAGGCAAAATACCTGAGATAACGTCATGGGAGCGGATGTCAAGGTAGTGGGAAACTACCCGCGCCGAGTCGATGAGGTTGCGGTGGGTGAGGACGATGCCATTGGGTAAGGCGGAGGCGCCAAAGCTGTAGGTGATGGCGGCGTTGGCATGGCCAAGGATGGTACATGTAAAGCTTTTGGCACAACATTTGTAGATCTCTTCAAAAGAAACCAACGCCTTATCGCACGCTTCGTAGGTGATGATGGTGCCTTCAAAACTGCTCTCTTGCAAGGCGGGAAGCTTTTTGGCGTCGGTTAACACGCAGCTAATGGCGCAATCTTGAATGATGTGCTCCACTTGTTCGGGTTTGAGGAGTCTGGAGATGGGCACAAGGATGTACGGGGAAGAGAGCAGGGCGTAGATGGCGATGCATTGCTCTAGGGATTTGTGGGAGTAAATGCCCACCCGTGCTCCTTTTTTAAGGCCAAGGCTGTCAAGGTAGGTGGCCACTTGGTTGACTTTTTCAAAGAGTTCGCCGTAGGTGATGCGCCGCTCTTTTTCAATGAGGGCAATAGCTTCAGGATTGGTGCGTGCCGCGGTTTCAAGCAGGGTTCGGATGCAGTTAATCGACATGGTGTTCTCCTGTGATGCCAAGGGTCCAAATGGCGTAATGGGTGTCTAAAACCACCGCTGGAGCGTGGTGGAGGCCGAGGATTTTTTTGTAAAAAAAGTGCAAAATACTCTCGCACTCTTCCTGACTTAATACCTTAGTGATGCCGCCGGTGAGCACGATGCTCTCCAAGCGTTCAAGCCCCAAAGTAATGTAGCCTTGGTGAAACTTGGAGGTTTTGTATAGCACTAAAAAGATGGAGAGTTGCATGAGTACATGTAAGGCTTTTTCGCTGTGCTCTTCAAAGATTTTCTCTGTCACATCCAGCGTGCTTAAGAGTTCGTACACGTACTCGTTTTGTTTGGCCGCGTGGATGAGGCTCTCTTTGGATTTGTACACACCGAGTTTCTTAAAAACCAAGCGGTCGTAGGCGTTGCCCGTGAGCAAGCGTTCACTTACAAGGTCTTTGCTGTAGTGGATGTCCGTCGTCGCCCCGCCAATGTCAAGGACGATGAAGGGGTCCACGACTTCGAGTTGCTCCCCGATGCGTGGCAACGCGCGGTTGACGATGTAAGGCGTGGGGTAGATTTGGTTAGCGGTGATGGCGTAGAGTTCTTTGATCTCTTCTTTGCCCATAATGTCCGCTTGGTAGAGATTGGTGAGGGTGGTTTTTAGGGGTTCTTCTTGGATGTGTAAGCGTTCGTCAATGATGTTGGGCAAAAGGATAGCATGGGGAAGATTGGCGCTGATAAAGGGCGTATCTTGCGCAGTGCCTACGTACACAAGGTTAGTGTAGTTTAGGTTTTGAAGGTAGGTCAACAAGGCATCATCAAACACGCCATTGACGCCATCAATCCCGCCTACCAAAATGACTACGTCTAGCACGTCGCCTGGGACGGGAGCGTGGGCGATGTCTTTGTACAGGACGGTATCGATGATGTTGATGCCCGCGTTGTAGGTAATGTTTTTGGCGTATTTGAGGCTAAAGGAGTGGGTTAGGCCGATAATCAGCGTACTTAAACCACCATTTGCAGAAGAGCAGATGTAAATATCTTCTTTGGGTACGCCTTGGAGGAGTTCCCCACATTTGGCGCGTAAATCTTCGTGGATGGGGCGTGAAAAATCCCGAAAATGCTGGCTAAGGCCATGGGCGGAGGCGGTTTTGATGTAGGTGCTTCCCACGTCGATGAGTAGTTTCATTGCATGACTCCAATGTCGTGGATGATTTTTTCCACCATGGCGGTTTTGTTTTCAAAGCTTCCCGCTTTTGCCCGCTCATATGCTAGGCAACGCGCAGGGATAGGCACGTTACCTGGTTCCACGATGCGAATTGACCCACTGGGGTCGCGCAGGGTCAAGATGGCGTTGTGGTTGATGATGTGGGGCGAAAAAGGCACGTCGATGATGCCGTGCTTGATGGCGTTAAATGCCTTGCGCCACAAGGAGTCGGCAGGGTCGTTAAAGACCGCTTCCATGATGGCATGCACGGCAAGCTCTAAGTGTTCTTCTTCTTCGCCATCTTCAAACTGGGGCAGTCCTTGGACGATGCGCAAGATGTATTGGGTGTTGGCCACCGCTTGGGCGTTGCACTCCATGGTGGGGATGCCAAAGGCTTCGTCGCGGGTTTTGGTGATGATTTTATCGGCTCCTACCAATGTGGCAACGAGCGTGGCGGTGGTGATGAGCGCATCAGAGAACTCTTTGTTGCGCGGGAAAGCACCCATCCATTGGTGGTACACGAGCTGTGTTTTTGCACCCGCGCATCCGTGCAAGGCGGCGTAATGGGGGGCGAGTTTTTTGAGTACCTTGGCGGTGATGATGTCTTGGGAGAGCGAACCTGACTGGGAAAAACTCACCGAAAAACTCCGCACCCCTTCTTCCAAAGAAAGCAACATTTCAAGGAGTTGGATGACGATGGTGATGGCGGGAGGCACCAAGGTGGCGGTGAGTGGCCCAAAGGATTCGCGGTTGATGGGCAGGTTGAGCGTTGAGTAGTGGGCGCACACTTTTTCCACGTATTTCCAGTACAAAAAGGCCTTATCTAGCGGGAAGTTTTTGGAGTAAGGAAGCATGTAGGTGATGGGCCCGCCTTCAATCTCAAAAATCCCACTGGCAATGGCCGTTTCTACCAAGAGCCTTGCATCGGGCGTGCCATGGCGCAGGCTCACAGGGAGGTTGAAATGGGTCATCATTTTGCGCGTGGTGCGGTAGCCGTGGTTGATGAGCGGGAAGCCGTTGAGCATGTCGGTTTCGTTTTCTTCGGAGAGCATGAGCATTTTTTTGGCACTGGCGTAGTCGTTAAGGCGTGTGTGCGAATCAATAGTAATAGGCAAGACGTCGATGCCAGCCCCTGCAAAGGTTTCGTAGAGTTTGAACATTTTTTGGTACGTGGGAAAGCCCCCGCGAGGTTGGACGAGCATTTTTGTTTTGGTGGCGTAGTGGTGGGAGATGAAGAGGTTTTTATCGGCTCCCTTGACAAACTCTTCCACTTCGGCAAAGTCAAAATTGTCCACGTATTCGTTAGACACGATGGTCTGGCGCTCCCGCTCAAACAGGCTCATGCGCGCTCCTTCAAGTAAGCTTCCAAACGGTCAAGGCCCGTGTTGAGGTCGATTTGGTGAAACACGAGGTCGAAGCCGTAGGCTTGGTATTTTGGCACAATAGTATCGTGGTTGGCTTCGCCCACGGCAAGGTTGCCGCCAATCATAAAGGTGACGTTGCCAAAGTCGCGTTGGGATTTAATGAAGGGCAATTCACGGCACCATCCTTCGGCTTCGCCGTTGAGGGAAGAGATAAGCAAGATGTCTGCTTTGGTTTCGATGAGGGCATCGATGAACTCATCAAGGGAGGTGTTCACACCAAGGTTAAATACTTCAAATCCGCGGGCTTCAAGGGAGATGTGAATGAGACGGTTGGCAACAACGTGGATGTCGTTTCCAACTACACCAGTGACGACTTTCATGGGCAAGCCTAGTGAGGGAGTGGGCATAAGGAATAATGGGGGAAATTGTATCAAAAATATCTAAAAATGGTATAATCGGCGTATTATCAGGAGGTGCGCGATGGGGTTTTTTACAGCAGATTTTTGCGATACATGTAAGGAAGGGATTCAAGTCCTCGGGCCAGGATTTTCGAACTTTGGGGGCAAGAAAAAGATGAAAGGTTCGCTTGTTACAGTCAAGCTCAATGAAAACAACCAAGAACTCATCCGCGTGTTGGACGAGGCGGGCCAAGGACGCGTGGTGGTGGTGGATGTGCAAGGGGTGTACGTGGCGGTTGTGGGGGAGAATTTAATGAAAAAAGCCCTTAAAAACGGGTGGAGTGGTTTTGTGATTAACGGCTACGTGCGCGACGTGCATGCAACCAAGGAGATTGGGGTGGGCTTGTGGGCGCTGGGGACTTGCCCCCGAAAATGTCCTGATTTATTGCCTGGATTTGTGGACCACACGGTAGAGTTTGGCGGTGTAAAATTTGAGCCAGGTGCCTACGTGTACGCGGACATGGACGGGGTGATTGTGAGCAAGGAAGCCTTAATTTGAGCAAACGGTGTGCGATTATCGGAGCGGGTGCTTCGGGGCTTGTAGCGGCCATCGAGGCGGCGCGCGCGGGTTTACATGTAAAGGTGTTTGAGAAAAATGCCAAGTGCGGGCGTAAACTCTTAACCACAGGGAATGGACGGTGCAATATCACCAACCTCGCCTTGGGGTTAGAGCATTTTCACAGCAACGCCGTGGATGTAGTGGTGCGGGTGCTTGCGGGCTTTGACACTAAGGCGTGCATGGCGTATTTTAAAGCCTTGGGCGTGGAAATCGTAGCAAGCGAAGGGGAAAAATGTTTCCCCATGTCCTTTCAAGCCCGCACGGTCGTGGAGATGTTAACCTTTACATGTAAAGCCTTGGGCGTGGAGTTTTCCTTTGCGTGCGAAGTCTTACATGTAAAGAAAGAAAACGGCGTGTTTGCCCTTGAAACACAAGAAGGCGCTCAGGTATTTGACGCGGTGCTTGTTGCCACGGGCGGGATGAGTGTACCGACCCTTGGGAGCAGTGCGAGTGGTTTGATGTTTGCGAAGCACTTTGGCCACCGCGTGCATGCGACCTTTCCTTCTTTAGTGCAACTGGTTACCAAGGAAGATGCAAGTTTGGCCAGTGGCGTGAAGTGGTATTGCGAGGTGAGCGTTGTGGTGGATGGGCGCACCAAGGGGGTGCACCAAGGAGACGTGTTGTTTGCAAGCTACGGACTTTCAGGGCTGGCTATTTTAGACGCAAGCCGCGAAGTGGTGGCAAATCTTGCCTTGGGGCACAAGGTGGCGGTCTGTTTGGATTTGTTTCCCACACTCTCTAAAGAGGCCTTAAAGGGGTTGTTTCAAAAGCGTTCATACCTACTCTCTACGATGCCTTTAGTAACGTGGCTAGAAGGGGTATTGCACCACAAGTTGGCCCGCTTGGTCTTAGAAAATCTGGGGCTTCATGGGGCAAGCACACTGGACACTAAAACCTTAAACCGCCTTGTGCACGGGTGTAAACGTTTTGAATGGGAGATAAAAGAGAGTAAAGGCTACGCTACGGCTGAGGTGATGGCTGGCGGCGTGGCGATGGAGGAGATTGACCCGTTAACCATGGGCTCACGCAAGGTAGGCGGGCTCTATTTTAGCGGGGAAGTGTTGGATGTGGATGGAGATTGCGGGGGATACAATCTCCATTTTGCGTGGGCGAGCGGGATTAAGGCGGGGCGCGGCATGGCCCGCTAGTAGAGTATTTTGCTTAAAAATTTCTTTGGCTGATTGTTTTTAAGAAAAAATAGATTATTATGAAGTGTTAAAATCAAAAAAAGGCTTTGCCATGAGGGGTCTGTTTCTTTGGTTGGCACTGGGTGCGCTAACGTTGCTTTATGCAGCAGTAGGGTCAGTGACACTGGTGGTGGGGGAAGCCCACGTGGTGCGAGGTGAGCAAACGCTCAATGCTGTATCGGGGATGACACTTTTGGAAAAAGACAGTGTAAATACCCAAGCAAACGGCCAAGTGCAGATGCGTTTTAGCGATGATACGATTATCTCTTTGGGAAAAAATTCAAGTTTTAGCATTGATGCGTACCTTAACGACGCGGTTGCGCCTCAGGCGAAGTTTGGTATAGCTCAAGGGACTTTTGGTGTAATGACGGGCAAGATTGGAAAAATCGCGCCACAGAATTTTAACATCCAAACTAAAACTGCGACTATCGGAATTCGTGGTACGCACTTTCGGGGGCGTACAAGTGAAGCAGGGGATGTGATTTTGTGTTTGAGCGGAATGATTCAGGTTGTCACCTTGTTGGGCGGTGCGAGTGTCGATGTGCCAGCGGGAACGTTAACGTATGTCATACCAGGCCTACCGCCATCACCACCACGCCCAGTAGGGCCCGCTGATATGGAAGAG
>NZ_JAFHKK010000019.1 GCF_016937535.1 Sulfurospirillum tamanense
AACGGCCAATATTGCCATGAAAGAAGCCAAAACACAGCGAGAAGACATTGCTATTTACAGTATTGACTACTCGCGCCAAAAAGAGTACGAATCCAACATTGCTTGGGGAGCAAAACTGCATGACGCATTGAGGCATGGCCGCATTGTTCCTTATTATCAACCTGTTGTAAACAACAAAACCCTCCAATGGGAAAAATTCGAAGCCCTGGTACGCCTTGTAGAGCACGAGGGAAAGGTCTATTCTCCTTTTTACTTTTTAGACATTGCCAAACAAACCAAACAATACAAAGCCCTCACCCGCGCCGTTGTAGAAAAAACCTTTGAAACCTTTAGTCACCGCCTTGAAGATTTTTCTATTAACCTTTCCATTGACGATATTTTAGACACCTCCACCCGTAATTTCTTGTTTGATACCATCAAGCGCTACAATGTTGGCAAACGGTTGGTGCTTGAGATTGTAGAGTCTGAGGGTATTGAAAACTTTGAAGAAGTCACTGCGTTTATCGATGACGCCAAGGCACTTGGGTGTCAGATTGCCATCGATGATTTTGGCACAGGGTATTCTAACTTTGCCTACTTGCTCCGCTTAAAGGCAGACTACATCAAAATTGATGGCTCGATGATCGAAAACCTTGCCACAGACAACAACAGCCGCTTGATTGTCCAAGCCATTGTAAGCTTTGCAAAATCCATTGGACTTAAAACCATCGCTGAATTTGTCAAAGACGAAGCCACGTTTAACGAAGTGGTCAAACTTGGCATTGATTATTCCCAAGGGTACTATTTCAGCCCGCCTCTTCACGAGCCTCTCAAAACATCTTAATGCGATTTTTGGGTCTATTTTTAATCAGCGTTTCTTTTGCTTTTGGGTGCGCTTTATGCTCGCTTTATACCCCCACTACCCACGTATCAATGGCTTTTTCCGTAAGTGACAACACCATCAATGAAATTAGCATTACGTGGGAATTTTCCGAAGAGTTTACTCAACAAACCCTGCAAAATTACGACGCCAATGGCAACGAAACCTTCGACCCGCCAGAGCTTGAAACCGTCAAAGGAGTGCTTTTAGACTACCTCGTAGGTAAAAATTACGTGACCGAACTCTCTCACTATACCGGCACCGAACACAACACGCGCATTCCTTTACATGTAAAGCATGACAACTTAACCATTCAAGCCAAAAAACTCTTTTACGCCTATAGCGTTCCCGCTTCTGTTCCTTTGCATCCTGGCCTTGTCATCAAAGGCGAATTTCACGATGCGGGCGGGTTTTTTGATTTTCGCATAGCCCCCCAAAGCCCCTATAAAATAACCCCAAGCCTGTGGGTTTCAGTAAATATTAATAACTTTGTAGGCTATTATAAATTTGACACCTCACCCACCCACTATGCCTACGCCCCATCTCCTGAAAAGGTTACCCCTGAACGCTCGTCCTATCTGACGTTTTTAGAAACCAAACTCCTTGCTTATACCGACCAACTCAAAGCCTTGCTCAAAGACGCAACCCAAAGCCCAAGCCTTAGCACGCTTTTCCCTTTGGTGTTAGTCGCATTTTTATACGGGTTTTTTCATGCGGCTGGACCAGGCCATGGCAAAACCTTGGTGGGAAGCTATTATGTCGCCCAAGGGGGACGCTGGCGGGAAGCCTTGTGGCTAAGCTTACGCATTGGCGTGGTGCATGTGTTGGGGGCGTTTTTGTTAGTGTTAGTGAGTTTTTACGGGATTCAGACCTTTGTGAGCAAACTCTTAAGCGACGTCACCCTTTATACCACCCGCCTGAGTGCAACCTTTATCATCTTGATTGCCTTTTGGATGCTCGCCACCCGGCTTGTCAAGCGCGATCACGAACACGCATGTGGCTGTCAGGCGTGCCGCCCCAAATCTGGCTGGGGCATTGTCCTAGCCGCGGGGATGGTGCCTTGTCCTGGAACCGTGGTGATTTTCATCCTCACCTTTACCTTAGGGAGTTACACCGCAGGGATTCTTGGGGCGTTAAGCATGGCACTGGGTATGAGTACGGTGATTTTTACCGCGGCGCTGTTGGGCCAATCCATCAACACCTCGTCCAGATGGAAGGGCCTTTCTGTAATTCTTGAATGGGCCGCGATTGTGTTGCTTTTGGGACTAGGCATTTTAATGCTCCTTGCCTCCTTCTAGTTTTGATAACACTAAGTTCAACTTTGCAACCCAGTTGCATTTTGGTATACTTCCATCCATGAATGCTTTACATGTAACCGACCTTTCCTTTGCTTATGGCACACAATCTGTCTTAGAACATGTTTCACTCACCTATACATGTAAAGACCTCCTAGCCATCATCGGCCCCAATGGCGGGGGTAAGAGCACTTTGCTTAAACTCATTTTAGGACTCATTGAACCCCAAAGTGGCACCTTGCAAGTCTTTGGCAAATCCCCCAAAGACGCCACAAGTGACCTTGCCTATGTTCCCCAAAACACTAACACTAACTTGCACTTTCCCATCACCGCCTTTGAAGTGGTCCTCATGGGATGCTTGAAACCACGCAGTTTTGGGTTTTTCTCCAAAGCCGACAAAGACAAAGCCGCTGATGCGCTAGCGCGTGTGGGGATGAGTGCCTTTAGCAACGCCAAAATCGGTGAACTCTCAGGCGGCCAACGCCAACGGGTTTTTATCGCCCGCGCCTTGTGTGCCCAAGCAAAACTCTTGCTCCTAGATGAACCCACAGCGAGCGTGGACACCGAAGGCCAACGGCATATTTTTGAACTCTTGCAAACCATCAACAACACCATGGGTGTCATCGTGGTGAGTCATGACATCAACGTCGTATTGGGCTATGCCACTAAAATCGCCCACATCAACCGCCAACTCTACATGCACGATGCACCCTCGCAAGCCACCAAAGAGGCCATTTTATCCACCCTGCACAATGCCCAAGGCCACCTGTGCCCCGTGGAGCTTATCAGCGCGCACACATGCACCCATCCTGACCACAAGGCACCCCATGCTTGAGATGCTTTCTTTCACCTTCATGCAACACGCCCTCCTAGCAGGGGTGTTTGTGAGTATTTTATGTGGGGTAATCGGCACGCTAGTGGTGGTCAACCGCATGGTGTTTATCGCGGGGGGCATTGCCCATGGTGCATACGGAGGTATTGGGATTGCCTTTTTTATGGGGCTTTCGCCCTTGCTTGGCGCGGGGGCATTTGCTTTTATTTTGGCACTCATTATTGCGGCGATTACCTTTAAAAACAAAGAGCGTATTGACGCGGTTATTGGAGCGTTATGGGCCTTTGGGATGGCCGTTGGGATTGTTTTTATCGACCTCACCCAAGGGTACAATGTGGACTTGATGAGTTATTTGTTTGGGAGCATTTTAAGCGTCCCACAAAGCGACGTGTGGGCCATGGGTGGTATCACGTTATTGGTCGCTAGCGTAGTGAGCGCCTTTTACAAAGAACTTCAAGCCATGAGTTTTGACCCCGAATTTGCCCAACTTCGGGGCGTTCCGGTGAAGCTTTTGTATTATGTGTTAGTGGTGTTAGTGGCTTTGTGTGTAGTGGCAACCATCCGCGTAGTGGGCTTGGTGCTTGTAATTGCCCTGCTGACCATCCCCCCGTACATCGCCGAGGGGTTTTCTTCAAAACTAGGCGTGATGATGGTGCTTTCTGCCCTTATGGCGACCTTTTTTACCCTAGGGGGATTGTGGCTTTCTGTGGCTTACGACCTCACCTCTGGCGCGTCTATCATCCTTGTGGCGTCGCTCTCCTTTTTCCTTACTCTTGGGGCAAAACGTTTTAAAACATAGCCTTTTTAGTTTCGCGCTTGGTGCGCAGATACGTGCCAAGTTCCGCTGTTAAAATCCCCACCAAAATCAACGCCGCGCCAGTAAGTTGGGCGGCATTAAGCACTTCATTGACCCACAAATAGCCCGCAATGCCCGCGCTCACAGGCTCCATGGTAAAGATGATGGCCGTTTTTGCGGGCGTGGTAAAGCGTTGCATAGCGGTTTGGACAAAAAAGGCGAATACTGTCGCAAACACGGCCGTGATAATAATGGCTTCAAGGAAAATCCCCTCAAAAGCCGCAGGCAACAGTTGTCCGTCAAAGACAAGGGCGCCCACGAACGACAAAAAAGTCACAACAGCAAACTGCACCACCACAAGCACATAAATGTTGCAATGCTTCACATAATACGCCGTGCAGGAGATCTGAAGAGCAAACAGCACCGCACAAACAAGCGCGTACACTTCGCCAATACCCAACCCAATCTCCCCTTGGGCCGAGAGCAGATACAGCCCCACCGCAGCAACTAACGCACCAAATACAGAATAAACAGTGGTACGTTTTTTAAAAAGTACGTAAACCAAAAAAGGGACAATTACCACATTCAACCCCGTGATAAACGCAACCGTAGAAGAGTAGGTGTAGGTTAAAGCAAAGGTTTGAAAGGCAAAAGCAAGAAATAAAAACGTCCCAAGCACCATCCCGCCCACCACACTAGCCCGATCAAGGACACGTAGGTTTTTTGCAGCCAGCAGTGCCATCAAGAGTGTGGCGCACAAAAAACGCCAAAACAAAAACACATACACCGGAGTCTCTTCCACCGCTTGTTGCACCGGCACAAAAGTCAACCCCCACGCAATGGCCACCAACAACAACGAAAAGTCCGCACCAAATTCTCTTAGCTTCTCCACGCGCCACTCCTGGGTGTTTTAAAAGCGACATTGTAGCGCACAAACTCAAAAAAAGGATTATTTTTACGCACGCAACGCGCGGTGTTTTGTCTTTTATCTGCTTTACATGTAGAGGATGTCAGCCACTATTGCCAACACCCTTACATGTAAAGAGTGTTTTAGGGGTTAATGGGTTTTAAAAATTCCCAGAGGTTTGCCAAGGGGTAAAAACTCTTTTCCAAAATGGCGGTTGAGCACTATGGCGCCTGAGCCGTAAAAAGAGAGCAGCGCAATGCCAAGTTCCGCCCACGCCGCAAGCGCATGCGCCCCTGTAAAAAGACCAAAAACATCGCCGATGAGCCCCAAAAAAAGCAGGTCAATGAGGATGAAAATCCCCAACAAAACCTTGTTGGTTTCCACCGCACCTAGGGTCATAAAAAGGGTAAAGACAAGGTATCCCACAAAGGCAAAACCTAGCTGTTTGATGTCCGCTTGGGAAGCCAACACCTCGCCAAAGGCTCCCATTTTTATCAACCACGACAACGCCACCCCAAACCAAAAAAAGGCGTAGGCGCCAAAGGCCGTCGCCCCAAACACGTTGTTGTGTTTAAAATCAAAAATACAGGCAATCAGCTGTACAAACGCACCCAAAAAAATAGCCCATGGCAATACCAATGAGAGCCCTTCTGTGAGCCCTAATTTTTGAGAGGAGGCCACCAATGTGACCATCGCCAAGCCAAAAAGTCCCAACGGCGTTGGATCAGCAACCACTGTTTTCGTGTAATGAATATCTTGTGCCACGAGAATCTCCAATTTGAAGTAAAATAAATGGCGTATTATAATGCGCACTTCCAATATTCATGTGACAAAAGGCGCAACACGCTTTTTACCTTTTTCATCTGTTTCAAAACCAGCACCACACCCTGCCGTGTTGAAAAAATAGGCGGTATGCAGGGCTAAATTTTAGAAACTTTCGCTAGAATTAACTACTTTTTATGGAAAGGTAGCCATGAGTGACCCCATCATTCAGATGAAAAACGTTCAAAAATTTTTCGGAGATTTTCACGCCCTCAAAGACATTGATTTTCATGTTAACCAAGGTGAAATCGTCGTTGTTTGCGGCCCAAGTGGCAGTGGAAAATCTACGCTGATTCGTTGCATCAACCGCCTTGAAGAAATTGACAGCGGTGAAATTACCCTAGACGGGCACGATATTTATGACAAAAAAAGCAACATCAACCAAATCCGCGCAGAAGCGGGAATGGTATTTCAACATTTTAATTTGTTTCCCCATTTAACCATCATTGAAAACATCTCCATCGCGCAAATGAAGGTGAAAAAAACCTCTAAAAAAGAAGCTAAGGCTACCTCTATGAAACTCCTAGAGCGCGTTGGCCTCGCCCACAAGGCAGATGGCTACCCTAACGAACTCTCCGGTGGTCAAAAACAGCGCGTAGCCATCGCACGTACGCTAGCCATGAAACCCAAAATCTTACTCTTTGATGAGCCTACCTCTGCTTTGGATCCAGAAATGATTGGCGGGGTACTAGACGTGATGCGCGAATTGGCTAAAGAAAACTACACCATCGTATGCGTGACCCATGAAATGGGCTTTGCTAAAGAGGTGTGTAACCGCGTGGTGTTTATGGATGAGGGGGTGATTTTAGAAGAAAACGACCCGGAGAGCTTTTTTGCTTCCCCTAAAACCGACCGTGCGAAGAAATTTATTCAAGAAGTGTTAGTCCACTAATTGTTGTTACCAATACTTTAATAAGGAGTTTGTATGCGTAAATTACTGGTTGCCCTAGCGATGCTTATTGGCATCAATGGCTTGGCAGACGACATCGAGCTGTGGAAAAAATCCACTCTCAATCAAATTGTTCAGCGTGGCGAGTTAATTGTAGGCTTGGAGCCTGGCTATATGCCCTTTGAAATGAAAGACAAACAAGGGAATATCATTGGTTTTGACGTCGATATGGCCAACGAAATGGCTAAATCCATGGGTGTTAAGCTTACTCTTGTGCCAACGGCATGGGATGGCATCATTGCAGGACTTTTGGCAGGCAAATACGACATTATCATGTCTGGTATGACCGTCACCCAAGAGCGCAATTTAAAAATTAACTTTGCCAAACCTTACATTAGCGTAGGCCAAACCCTACTTGTGGCAAAAAAACATGCGGGTAAAACATGGCGCGACCTTGACACTCCAGAACACACCATTGTTACCAAACTTGGTGTTACTGGCGAAATTGCAACCCGCAGAATGTTTAAGCGTGCCAACATCCGCACCTTTGAAACCGAAGCCGATGCTGCGCAAGAGCTTCTCAACGGCAACGCCGATGCGTTTGTGTATGACAAGCCCTACAACGCTATCTTTATGGCTGAAAAAGGTAAAGACCGCTTAATTCACCTAGACGAAGATTTAACATTTGAACCTCTTGGATGGGCAGTGCGCAAGGGTGATCCTGATTTTTTAAATTGGCTTGACAACTTCCTGACTCAAATGAAGGGCGACGGACGCTACGATCGTATTTATGACCGTTGGTTTAACGACGACGCTTGGTTAAAACGAGTACTGTAGTCCATGGCTAAACAGCATCAATCTTTGCTCAAAAACAAAACATTCGGCCACGTTGTGGCCGTTTTGTTTTTTGTGGTGATTGGGTATGCTTTTTTTATTTCCGCTTCCAATATGAACTACATTTGGAAGTGGAATAGCATTCCTAAATACTTTGCCCATGAAAAAACCGTGATTATTGACGCACCTTTTGACGGTGTTGTGAGTGTAAAGGAAAATAAAATCACCCTTGAAGGGTCCGATGGTGAACAGACCATTGTCATCCCAGATGGGTACGACATTAAAGTCTTTGATGGGGCTTCCCTTTTTGAGTACGATGTCATTGCCTCCACCACCCAATGGGAACCTGGACCCCTTCTGCTTGGGCTTTGGGTCACCCTGAAAGTCTCAGTCATTTCAGCATTGCTAGCACTGTTTATCGGTATGTTTGTGGCATTTATGCGTATGTCTAGCTACCAATTCCTAAACGACATTGCTGCTGTGTACATTACGGTGATTCGAGGCACGCCACTGTTGGTGCAGATTTTTATATTTTACTTTATAATCGCAACCATTTTCGAACTTGACCGTTTTGTGGCGGGTGCGCTGAGCCTTGGGATTTTCTTTGGGGCGTACATTGCCGAAGTTTTGCGTGGTGCCATTCAGTCTATTGACAAAGGCCAATACGAAGCAGCCAAATCTTTGGGGATGAATTACGGGCAAACCATGGCCTTTATCATCATGCCTCAAGCCCTAAAGCGTGCCCTTCCTACTTTGGTGGGTGAAATGATTGCTCTAGTCAAAGACTCATCTTTGGTCTCGGTGATTTCCATTACCGACCTTACTAAGGTGGGGCGCGAGATTGTCGCCAATACCTTCTCACCTTTTGAAACATGGCTAGTGATTGCGGGAATGTATTTTGGAATTACGGCAATTCTTTCGTATATCGGACACCGCATTGAAAAAAAGATGAAACAACAAGGGGGCATGTAGCCTCTTCTTTACATGTAAGGATTTTTTCCTTACATGTACTCTTTTAATTGCTTTTTGAGTTTTCCAATAGCTTCATTTTCACGTTCGCGCACATACTTCACAACAGCTTCATGCATCAAGGCATCTTTTGGCAAAAAGCGCATGCAAAAACGGTACGCATCTTCGTATTCGATAACATCAAGCACTTCTGCCTCTGTTTCCACGGAGACATTTTCATCTTCTTTCAAATCCAAAAAAACCCGCACATGTGCCCCAGCAACTATCCCTTCATTTGTTTTGCTAAGCACGCCCAATCCTCCCGTTGAAATGTCAAACATAATGCCCTCAACCCCAACTCTTTTTTCCAAATCCACAAGCACAGCAGGTGTTGCTTTCCTGGGATGAACCCGCGCAGAATCACGCATGGCTGCAGGCATGTTTAGCAAATACATAAAGTTTTTAAGAGTAACTTCATGCTTAGGGATATTACAAACAACAACGTCCGCTTTTACTGGTTTGTTAAAAAATTCATTTTGTAAGATGTACGCTTTGTTGTCATTTTTCATGGCCAATTCTTGAAGTGGATCCATTCTAAACACCACTTCATCCTCGCCCACTTCCACTACCGTTGCCTCCGAGGCAATGGGTACTCCTTCGTACAAATTCAAAAAAGTAATGGTGGCATTTTTATTATAAATGCCCGTAAACACATCAAGAATATTATTATGGATAAAAAATCCCGCCTCTTCTCCAAAAGAAAAACTCTTTACATGTAAAGGTGCCACAGAAGTCTCATTGGCATCAACATGAAAACGTGACGAAGAAAGGGTTTGGATGAGCTCTATCACCCAAGGTTCGTATTTTGCTTGGTTTATCAGATACAGCCATCCGCGTGCTAAAACCAACGAAGCCTCCACCACACCAAGCGAACCAAGTAATTTTTCTCCTGAAGGAACGACGGGAAGGTAAATTGCTTCATAGAAACCCAAAAGCCCCTCTGTTATTTCAGGAGTTCGCTCATGCGCTAAAACATCAAAACAGTGTTCTAAAAAACTTTCTTTTTGGGATTCAAAAAAAGACTTCACTTCAGGACGCTGAAGAGGATGGGAGATTTGCATGGGTATTCCTTGGTGTACGCATGTTAGAAAATGAATAACGGTTAGAGATTATAACGCATCTTTTCCATTTTTAACGAGAATGGGCTCAAGGTGCAAACACACCTGTGTGCCCGTGTGTTTTTTTGAAATAAGCGTAATAAAAATTCCATGTCCGTCACAGTAAGCCTTCACCATACTCAGGCCCAAGCCATAGCCCGTTTTATGTGGATGCGCCTGATAGTAACGGTCAAAAACACGAAACCGCGTCTCTTCATCCATGCCGATACCGCCGTCTTTTACAGACAATACACCTTTTTCAAGGCACACCTCAACCCAGCCCTTAGGGTGGTTGTACTTGTAAGCATTGCTCAGCAAATTAGAAACACTTTGTTCAAACCCTATTCTGTCTGTGTGCACGTATGTTGAAGTGAGCTCCACATGCACATTGACTCCTTGTTGCATTCCGCTACAGCGACCCAAACAGGCTTCAACTGCCTCTTTAGCATCAAACATCTCTTCTTTCACCAAGCGAATCTCACGCTTAATATAATACTCCATTTGTTCATACAGCGCATAAAGGTTGGTACATGCTTGGGTAATCCGTCCAAGGCGCGTGAGGGATTTTGGCTCTTGGGTAGTTTTTTCCAACAGGTGCACATTGGTCTTGATGGTTGCTAGTGGCGCATTGAGCTCGTGCAAGGTTTCGCGCACAAGACGCTCTAAAAGATGGTTCGTTTGAAACAAAGGAGAGAGAAGGTAAGACGTCACAAAAGGGCTCATCAGTGCTCCCAGCCCCAATGCCACGCCCCATCCAGCCCAAAACCCCCATGCCCAAGCTACACCAAACCCTATGCTTGTCACTATTGCTAAGGCACCAAAAAGCACACCTGTCTCCCGCCAAATACTACGCTTCAAAGCGATACCCAAGCCCCCGCACGTTTGTAATGGCTTCTTTGCCAAAAATTTTTTTGAGGTTATTAACATACACCCGCAAAGCCCCTTCGCTTGGCTCTTTGGACGCGCTCCATAAGTGCTCTATGATCATCTCTTTGGTTACCACTTTGCCACGGTGTTGAACCAAAAGAGTCAAAAGCTCTATATCTTTTGGATTCAAATCCACCTCTTTTCTCTCTTTTAACAACCGTTTATGACGCATATCAAGGCAAAAGGTTTCATTAATAAAAAGTGGATTGCGCGAAAAGCCGCTGCGCAGGAGCAAAGCGTCAATGCGACACTGTAACTCCTCTAACTCAAAAGGTTTTTTGACATAATCATCCGCTCCCACGGCGTACCCTTTGAGCAATGTGGGTGTGTCTTTGGCAGAAGTGATGAACATGGCAGGCGTCGTATCGCCGCCTTCACGCAACAAACGCAAGCACTCAAGGCCACTCATATCAGACAAATTGATGTCCAAAAGGTACACATCAAAACGTGTGCGGTAGCTCGCCTCTAAGGCTTTTGCTCCTGTGTCAAACACATGCGCTTGGTACCCACAACACTCTAAAAAAT
This sequence comes from Sulfurospirillum tamanense, assembly GCF_016937535.1. NCBI lineage: Bacteria > Pseudomonadati > Campylobacterota > Epsilonproteobacteria > Campylobacterales > Sulfurospirillaceae > Sulfurospirillum > Sulfurospirillum tamanense. The sequence goes on from NZ_JAFHKK010000019.1 coordinate 10,792, forward strand.
CCTGCAATGTTTCGCCCAAAAGCACGTCATCTTCCAGCACCAAGACATTAGCATTCATTGTAATCCTTTAAAAGGTGAGAACTTTTTTCATAATACTTTCCTTTTCAAAGGCATGAAGCACTTCGCCGTGGGTGGTTTGATCAAGGGTTACATGTAAAGCAAGATGGGAGATTTTTTCAATGAGCGCCAAGGTGTGTTTGTGGGGCGTTACAGTGTCTTTTTCCACTTCTACAACAAAAACAGGTGCAGTAACATAGGACATATAGTGCGTAGATTCAAAGGGGTGTTTAATCAACCAATCAATGGGAAAATAAGGATAAGAGGCTTTTGCCAAAGCGCGAATAGAATCATAAGGGGTAATCAATACAAGCTTTTGCACCGCACGGTTGGCTGCGAGGTAGGTCGCCACTCCTGTACCCAAACTGCGGCCCATGACTATCACATTACGCCCCTTAGCAAAGGTGTCGTAAATCTTTAAAGCATCGGCAAAAAGGGCTTCCTGAGAGGGTTGGCCACCAGATTTTCCATACCCTCGGTAGTTAAAAGCCACCACCTCTACAGCAAGGGCTGGGTTTAGATGGAGCAAAATGCGTGTCGCGTCGTCTGCATTGCCGCCAAAGTAGAGCAACACAGGCGCCTCTTTAAAAGGGCGATGCAACCCCTCCAACACAACATCAGAGGCAACTTCAAGGCGCAGTGTTTCGCAAGGGTAACAGGGAAAATCAAGAGGGGTTTGAATGGACGAAGCGTTAAAAATCTGACGCTCTTGGGTCAGGTATACATAGGCTAACGCGCCAAGGTATACCACCAACCCAAGAATTAGCCATTTAAGCATCACTGTTACTAGACAGCCTCTTCGCCCTCTTCACTTGTGCGAATGCGCACAACACGCTCAACAGCACTGACAAAGATTTTTCCATCACCAATCTTTCCTGTGCGTGCTGCTTCCGTTATGGCATCGACCGCCGCTTGAACGTCTGTGTCTTTAACCACGACTTCGATTTTTACTTTAGGTAAAAAATCGACCACGTACTCTGCACCACGGTACAATTCAGAGTGCCCTTGTTGTCTGCCATAGCCCTTAACTTCACTAACAGTCATGCCCGTAACTTCCAACTGTGTTAGAGCATCTTTAACCTCTTCTAGTTTAAAAGGTTTAATAATGGCTTCAATTTTTTTCACGTAAACTCCTGCGCATTTTGGGGTGATTGTAGCACGTTTTATGTAATAGACTTCTTGCAAAACTTCTTTAGGAGAAGTCTATTTAATTGTAATACTAAGAATTGTTTGGTTTTCAACAGGGCGGTCCCTTTGACCTACGGCAGTACGTTCGATTTTGCGCACCACATCCATCCCCTCAACCACTTCCCCAAAAAGCGTGTGGCGGCCGTTGAGCCATGGGGTGGGAACGGTGGTGATGAAAAACTGGCTTCCATTGCTGTTAGGGCCCGCATTTGCCATGGCTAAAATACCCGGACGATCAAAGACAACATTAGGACGAAACTCATCTTCAAAAGGCTCTCCCCATAGGGAAACACCACCACGACCTGATGCGGTTGGGTCGCCACCTTGAATCATAAACCCTTTAATCACACGGTGAAATACAGTATTGTCATAATAGTTCTTTTGCGCCAAACCCACAAAATTCTCTACCGCTTTGGGTGCAATCTGCGGAAACAATTCGACCACAATGTCTCCTTGGCTTGTGTGAAGTACCGCCGTGCGCGCCCACGCGCCCAATGCCAATGCCACTATCAAAAAGGCTATTTTCATTACTTTCATGCCTCTTCCTTTCCTATAAGTTCACTTTGCTTAAAACGGTACACTTTGTTTTTCACTTTTTCCAAAATTCCTGCTGCTATCATTTGTTTAAACATATTTACCACCGTAGGCTTACTCACCCCCACTTCTTCCATAATCTCATGGTACGCGCCGTGAAAGACGTTGTTTTGATCCCGACGGTCAATCATGTAGCGTAAAATGGCTATTTTTTTTCCACCAATGAGTGCTGAAAGTGCTTCTACTACGTGAGCACACCCTTGAAGCTTTTTATCTTGAATTTTAGGCAAAACAGCCGAATAAAGAGCGTTGATGAGCTCTTTGATATTCAGAGGTTTTGTGATAAATCCTTCCACTCTCAACCGAATGGCCTCTATCAAATACGCGGTTTCTGTAAAGGCAGTGGTGATAATCACGGGTGTTGTTTGGTGGTGCTCTTCACGCAAAGCACGCACCATCGCAATACCATCAAGCTGGGGCATCATAATGTCAGTAATAATCACATCAAACTCGCGCTCTAAGGCTTTTTCAAGACCCTCTTTGCCGTCCTTTGCAACCACGACCTCTTTGACAAAATCTGCCAAAATCAAGCACGTTTGCTCCCGTGCGCTAGCTTCGTCTTCCACGTATAGCACCACGCACTCTTTTAGGCTATCTAAATCCATTATTGTCCTTTTATTGGTATTTCACCTGTTGGAATTTTTATCTCTATCTTTGCGCACGATGGATACTCTTTTCCCTTAAAAAAATAGGTTGTATTTGAGGCACGAATGGTGCCTTGCATCTGGTTTTCAATGATTTGTTTAGACATGTACAATCCAATTCCCGTGCCACTAGCTTGGTGCTTGGTGGTAAAATAAGGATCAAACATGCGCTCTAACACTTCAAGGGGAATTCCTCCGCCATTGTCGATAATTCCAACGCAACTGTACGCCTCTTCCTGGGTAATCTCCACCACAATCCACCGCTTGCCTTCTCTTTTTTCAAGAGCGTCTTTGGCGTTAGAAAAGAGGTTCATGATAACTTGCGAAAATTCATTAGCGTATCCAAATGCTTGGCAGGCACCTTTACATGTAAGGGAAATTTCAATGGCATCTTTAGCATAAAAATCACGCATCATTGCGACAGTATGGTTGATGTTTTCACAAAGGTTAAAAACCCCTTTTTCTCTGCCGGTGTGAAAATAGTTGCGAAAATCATCAATCGTTTTTGACATGCTGTTGGCAAGCATGACCCCCTGGGCCACTTGTGCATCCACAAAAGCTTCATCCAACTTCCCATGCATCTGCTTGGTTTGAAAACTTTGGACAAGCAAGGCCAAGGCATTAAGAGGCTGGCGCCATTGGTGGGCAATGTTGCCTATCATTTCACCCATGGCCGCAAGGCGTGACTGACGGTACATAATCTCATCTTTTTGGCGGCTTTGCTCAATTTCTTCGGCGATGCGTTTTTCAAGACCCTCGTTTAGCTTCACCAATTCTTTTGTTTTTTCTTCGACAGTTTTTTCCAAATTGGCATACAAGGCACGTATGTGTTGCAAGATAACCGCGGCAAACAAAGCTGCTACAATAATCGCGAGCACAACTCCTGCAATAATCCATTCAAAAGTGGTGGTGTAAACTTGTTCAGTACGTCGCTTACCCCCATTGGCCGCTTCTAGGGAAAAATCGATGAGTTGGGTAAGGTGGATGTTGACCGAATGAATCGCAGGATAAAGGGATTCACGTAACAGCATAAAAGCTTTTTGTGTTTCATACTTTTCAAAGTGCTCAAACATAGCCTCCAAGATTCCGTTAACGCGCGCGATGCGCTCTTCTGTGCGAAACACTAAATCTTGCTTAAGCGCTAAAGGGATGGCTTCTCTACCCTCATCAGAGGTTAACCCCAAATTACGAAACACACGTACCATCCAATCGCCCTCGTCCGCCTCTAAACTTCCCTTGTATTCCCGCCAACTGCGGTGCACCAACTCTTGGGCCAGTTCTATTACCCGCTTACCGTCCCGCACACCAACTTCATTGGCTTCAATCTCGCGCAAGGTGTCAAGGATGTTGACCGTGTAGACGTCTTTAAGGTTTTCAAGCTGAATCATGGGCAAGGTGTATTTGCTGTATAAAATGTCAAATTCGTACTTCATGCGACTAAGCCCTAAGTGAGCAAAACTCCCTACAAGCAACATCCCACTCACCAAAATCATAAACAAAAGGGTTGTTTTGCGCGGTACACTCATGGCTTGAAAAGAGGATAATACGCTCATATACCATTTACTCATTACTCACCACCTCAAAAGCTTCGTTGCGGTATTGGGTAATGTAGACTTTTTCTAAACATCCGCAATGGCTTTCTTCCTTCTTTAAATTACGCTGTTTTGACACCTGTGTTGCCATGGCTTTTATAAAGGCTTTTTTGCTAAAACGTGGACCAAGAGAGGCAAACAGCTGTGCTGTTTCTTGTGCCGCAAGATACCCTTCCAAAGAGGCAAATCCAACAGACGCTTTAGAGTAGTGGCGCTCCATGCTTTGACGGTAACGCTCCAATGCTTCCCCTTCATTCCATGGCAAGGGTACGACTTGAGAAAAAATCAAATTAGAGGCCACGCACTGCAAATCAATCATAATCGTCTGAGCCGAAGCAAAAGAGACGATTGCCTTGGTAGCGCGGCTCAATGATGTGGTCACAGAACGCCGAATGAATTCAACCACCGGTCGCGCTGCGCCAATCATAATCACCGCATCAGGGTGAGTGGCTTCAAGCTCATAGATGGCATGGCCCACGGCCAGTGTGTTGCGTTTGTAACTCCCCTCTCCCACCAAGCGCATTCCGCGCTCTTTGAGCAACTCTTTCACCGAATGCAATCCCCCATGTCCAAAGCTGTCGTTTTGGTAAAACACGGCGATGCGCCCAAAACCCTTTTCATCAATCAAATGAGAGAGCAATGCTTTAATTTCCTGATGGTACCCTTTGCGTACATTTAAAATCAAAGGGTCATACGGGTTGCGCAAAAATGAAGCCCCAGTAACAGGGGCAATAAGCGGGGTCTCATAAGCGTGTACTAAAGGCAAAATTGACTCAACAGTAGGCGTTCCCACCACTCCAAACAAGGCAAATACGTGCTCATTTTTGATTAAATCTTCTACGTTTTCAAGGGTAATTTTTGGTTCATACTGGTCATCTTTAGCAATGAGTCTAATGGTTCGTCCATGCACGCCACCTTTGGCATTAAGGTCTTTAAAATAAGCGTCTGCCCCTTGGTAAAAGCTTTGGCCAAGCCCACCAAGGTCGCCCGAGAGGGCCGCAGACATGCCTAGGCGTATTTCATTTTCTTGGTAGGTATCGTAGTGGCGAAATACCAACCATAACGAAAAAAAGGCAAGGCTGAGGACGAAAATAAGCTGTTTCATGATGATGGTATAATAGCACCCAAAACGTATAAAATGACTTAATAGGTAAAGCAAAATGAAACTTTTTTCATGGAATGTCAACGGAATCCGCGCTATTGCAAAAAAAGATGCCCTTTTACATGTAGAGGCTTTGGAGCCAGATATCCTCTGTTTTCAAGAAATTAAGGCGGAAAAAGAGCAAATACCGCCGCTGTTCTCCACCGCTTTTTTAGAAACCCACATTAACCCCGCGCTCAAAAAAGGGTACTCGGGCACCATGACGCTCAGCAACCGCGCCTTTACCAAAACCGATACCGCCTTGCACATCGACCACACCCACGAAGGGCGCATTTTAGAGCACCATTTTGACGATGTGGCGCTGTTTAATGTCTACTTCCCCAACGGCCAACAAAGCGAAGAACGCCTCGCCCACAAGCTAAAATTTTATAAAGATTTTCTCGCCTACTGCGAAGCCTTACGCGCACAAGGAAAAAGCATCATCATCTGTGGCGATGTGAACACAGCCCACCGCGAAATCGACCTTACCAACCCAAAAGCAAATGCGGGCACGTCTGGCTTTTTGCCCATTGAACGGGCGTGGATTGACGCGCTACTTGGCCTTGGCTACATCGACACCTTTCGGCACGTGCATGGGGAAGTGAAAGAGGTCTACTCGTGGTGGTCGTACCGTTTTGGCGCGCGGATGAAAAACATCGGGTGGCGGATTGATTATTTTTTTGTTTCTGAAGATTTAAAAGACGCCCTTGAAGATGCCTTTATCCTCGACCACATCACAGGGTCCGACCACTGCCCTGTGGGGATTTCCATTGACTTGTAAGTGCTGCGGGGCAAATACAAAAGCATTTTACGGAGACTATTTTCGCTGCCTTACATGTAAAGCCATTTTTCTTCACCCAAGCCATCACCTCTCCTTTGAAGCTGAAAAAACCCACTATGCCTTTCATGAAAATCGCCTTGAAAACGAAGGCTATGTGCGCATGTTTGAGCAGTTTTTAACCTTTGTGGACGGCTTTGACCCTTACGACGAGCACGTGTTGGATTTTGGCTGTGGGCCCAGCCCTGTGCTAGCCCACTTGCTCCAAACATCCGCTAACACCGTCCGCTATTTTGACCCCTATTTTTTTCCAGATACTGCCTATACTTCCCACCAATACGACCTCATCACCTCCACAGAAGTGTTTGAACATCTCGCTAACCCTAATGCTGTGTTAGCCCACCTTGCCAGTTTACTTGCCCCCAAGGGCCACCTTGCCTTGATGACCCATTTTCACTACGATGACCCTGAACGTTTTGCCGCGTGGTGGTACCCCAAAGACCCTACCCATATCACCTTTTACACGCCCTACACTTTTGAAGTGATGGGAGCAAAAACGGGCTTACATGTAAAGGGCCACAACGGTAAAAATGTAATCGTTTTGACAAAAAATTAGACAAAACGTCGATTTTTTACAAAATATCAACTTCTTGTCATGAAACTGTGCTAGGCTTTTGGTATTTATTGCCCAAGGAGTTTTCATGCATACTGTTGGAAAGTTAACCATCGATCCTCTTCTTTACGCCTTTGCCGAACACGAACTTCTGCCAAAACTTGGCATTACTAGTGCCTGTTTTTGGGGAAATTTTGAAGTGCTTTTGCACCGTTTTACGGACGCCAACGCCCTAGCTCTAAAAGAACGCGACACTTTGCAAACACAAATCGACCAATGGCACCTTTCTAATCCCAACCCAAAAACCCAAAAAGCGTTTTTGCAAGACCTTGGTTATTTACTCCCGCCCCCTGCTCCCTTTTCTATCCAAACCCAACACCTTGACCCCGAGGTTTCTGTTTTGTACGGCCCTCAACTTGTCGTCCCAGGAGATAACGCGCGCTATATTCTTAACGCCGCTAATGCCAGATGGAGCAGTTTGCTCGATGCTCTTTATGGCACAGATATGGTATCAAGCACGGGCGATTTGGCACCGCAAAAGACCTATAATCCCTTACGTGGTGAAGCTGTTTTTGAGGAAGTCTTTGGGTTTTTGGACACTCATTTTCCCCTTGAAAAAGGAACATTTAGCCAAGTAAGTGGGATTTTTATCCGCGAGGGTACGCTTCATCTTGCTTTGGCTGAAGGGAAACATACTTGTTTGCAAAACAACGCTGGGTTTGCAGGCTACCAAGGTAGTCAAGAAACCCCAAGTGCTGTGTATTTGTGCCACCATGGTTTGCATGTCATGCTTCGCCTAGACCCCACACACCCCATTGGCAAAACCAACGCTGCGGGAATTTGTGATGTGCTACTTGAAGCTGCACTCAGTGCCATTGTAGATTTTGAAGATTCTGTGGCTGCAGTGGATGCCCAAGACAAAACCCACCTCTACCGCAATTATTTGGGGCTCATGCGCGGGGATTTATCGGCCTCTTTTGAAGCCAAGGGCAAACACATTACGCGCACATTGGCGCCTGATTTTCCCCTCACAACACCTGAGGGCACATCGACTTTTCTCAAGGGACGCGCACTTTTGTTGGTGCGTAATGTAGGGTTACACATGGAAACAGACGCGGTGTTGTTTGAAGGAAAGCCTATTTTTGAGGGGATGCTAGATGGGTATTTGTGCGTAGCGTGTGCCTTACACGACCGAACACAAAACCGCAACAGCACCCAAGGGAGCATCTATATCGTCAAGCCAAAGTGTCATGGGCCCAAAGAGATTGCCTTGGTGTGTGATTTCTTTGAAGCAGTTGAAAAGGCATTTAACCTCCCTCTTCATACGGTCAAACTAGGCATCATGGACGAAGAACGGCGCACCAGCGTCAACCTAGCCCACTGCATCAACGCAGCCAAAGAACGGGTCTTTTTCATCAACACAGGCTTCCTTGACCGCACAGGCGATGAAATCCACACCTGCATGAAACGCGGCCCTGTGCTTTCCAAAGAAGGGCTAAAAAAAGCCTCTTGGCTAGGTGCCTATGAAGCGCAAAATGTCGCCATAGGCCTTGCTAGCGGCTTTGGAGGACGGGCGCAAATTGGCAAAGGCATGTGGACGTTGACTGAAAAAATGCGACGTATGGTGGAGGAGAAGATTGCCCATGTCCAAAGCGGGGCCTCCACCGCGTGGGTGCCTTCCCCTGTGGCGGCTTGTTTACACGCGCTCCATTACCACGCCGTAGATGTATCGCACGTGCAAAAAACCCACAAACACGGTGGAGACTTTTTAGAAGCCTTGCTTACACCGCCCCTGCTGGAGAGTCCTTTAAGCGAGGAGGTTAAACAACATGAGTTAGAAAATGCCGTTCAAAGCATCCTAGGTTACGTGGTGCGGTGGGTGGATCAGGGTATCGGGTGTTCCAAAGTCCTTGACCGCAACAACGAAGCCCTCATGGAAGACCGCGCCACCTTGCGCATCAGCTCCCAACTTCTTGCCAACTGGCTCCATCATGGGCTTATTTCCAAACCCCAAACCGAAGAAGCCTTTGAGAAAATGGCAGTCGTCGTGGACGCACAAAACGCGGATGACCCCAAGTACCGCTCATTGCTTCGGTCCAACGCCTTTGCCATGCACGCGGCCAAAGCCTTGGTGTACGAGGGCGCTACCCAGCCCAACGGTTATACTGAGTTTATCTTGCACGCGTGGCGAAAACGGGCCAAAGGCGCCTAAAAGGGCTTGTGGGTTGGATACCCTCTTCCAACCCAACCGTCCATCCCTTTATCGAGCACCAACACACGTTTAAAGCCGTACTCCCTGAGCGTTTGTGCCGCCAAAAAAGAACGGATACTATTGCGACACATCACCACCACCTCTTCTTCCACATCAAGACCAAGTCCCACAAGGGACAATTCCAATCTCCCGCGGCTTACATGTAAATACTTTTCCCACACAGGTGCACCTGTGTGCTCCACCTCTTCTTTATCACGTATATCTAACAATACAAAGGACTCTTTACGTTGTATTTTTTGAAACAGCGCATCCACTAGAAGAAGTGTTGCTTGAGCCCGCGCCTCTTTGAGTTTGGTTTGAAAAATGCGATCAAAGGCCACATCATCAGCCAATGCACTACCAGCCGCTAGCAAGAGCGTCAGTGCTATTATCATTTTACGCATATGCACTCCTTACACTAGAATGCCCTATGGTAGTCAACCCTCCCTAAAAAGAGGTTAAAATGTTTTGAGTTGCGTATATATCACTCATTTTTTAGAATTTATCGGACACCTAGGTGGTTTATCAGGTGCTTGTCATGGTTTTTTTATACAATCAACAATATCATGCTAAAGGGGGACCACGATGAATGTTTACGAATACGCCATGAAGGTTGAAGAAGAGGGAGAGAAGTACTACCGAGATTTGGCCCAAAAAACAGACGATGCTGGCCTTAAGCAAGTTTTGACGATGCTTGCTGATGAAGAAGTGAAGCATTATGCGACTTTTGAAGCCATGCTAAAAGGGGCGTCCTTGCCAACGCAGCCTACAGTAGATATTTTCAAAGGGGCAAAAACTATTTTTCAAAAAATGAAAGTGACTAATCCCACGGCTTCTTTCACAAAAGAACAAACCGATTTTTATTCACATGCATTAGCCTTGGAAGAAAAAAGTTACGCTTTGTATGTTGAAAAAGCAGCGCTTTTAGAAAACGCGGAAGAAAAAGCGGCATTTTTGCGCATTGCTGAAGAAGAAAAACAACACGCGGCCTTGCTTGAAAACCTCATTGACTATATCACTTATCCAGAGCGCTGGATTGAAGATGCGGAATTTAACCGCTTGGATGAAACCCGTGCGCGCCTGTAGGTACTAACACGGGAAACCCCGTGTTAGTTTTTTAGCCCTGTTATGTATTCAGACACTGCTTGGATTTCTTGATCTGAATAGTTAGCTACTTGGCCTTTCATAAGGGCTTTCATGGGGCCACCGTACGTGCCGTCTTTGTAGCCTTTCAAGGCGGCTACGTTTTTCTCAACACTCCAATTTGCAATCACTTCACTTTTTCCCAAGGCTTTCTTTTCTGCATTTGCCCCGTGGCAAGAGAGGCATTTTTGATACAACGCCGCGCCATCGGCCGCCATTAAAGAAGCGCTTGCCAAAAGTCCTAGTGTCATTATCCATCGTTTCATTTTTTTCTCCTTAGCGTTCAATGATAATCGTTTTGCGCGTGTAGGGCTCATAACGGTCGTAGTGGCGATCATAGCGGCGGTCATTGTAACGGTCGTTAGCATAACGGCGTTTTTGCGGCGCGCGCTCCACATACACAATCTCTTTGCGCACCACAGGCTCGTGATGCACCACGACGGGCTGAGTATTTTGCGCGCCAAACAAGTTCCCCATATTTTGACTAAGTGTTGGCAAAAGCAGTAAAATCCCAGCACCCATAAGGGCTCCTTGTTCGCGTTTTCCAATGGCATTGGCGTTCACAACCGCCAAAGAGCTCACTAACAACATCGCTAACGCGGGCTTGAAGAGCTTCATCGCTTCCTCCTTTAGATTTGATAGCAGTAGTCTAACAGCCGATTGTGAAGCCATTGTGAAGTGGTTACGTAAAATTTACGCAGATTAGATAGAGTACTGTCACTTTACATGTAAGGAGTGAAAATGGAGCTTATTATTGGATTGTATTCAGGGGGTTTTGCAGGACTTGTGGTTGGTCAACGCTTTTTGGCAGGCCTTGGTCTTTTGATGATTAGTGCCGCGACTGCTCTTACGTTATTTTAACCGTCCCATAAAGGTATAGGTTTCCCAATAGGTATCAATCGCCTCTTCTAGGGCTGCTTCGCCAAGGGTCCACGGGGCTTTGATGCCGTATTTCTCCACCAAGCCTTCGGGCAAAAGGGTTTTTTCCTTCATGGGGTGCATGAGATAATCTTTCAGCGCTGCTTTCACTGACACTTCGGAACTAAATACCAAGACGTAACGGTAGAAAAATTTGTCAATCCCCACGTCCAAGTCCTGATGACACCCCACGCACTCTTTTTCATACACGGTCGCCCCAAGGCTTACATGTAAGGCCAACATAAGGCCTACCACAAAACGCGTACGCATGTTCCCTCTCCTTTGGTGGATTCAAGGGCAAGCTTAAGCCCATACTCTTTAGCAATCATCCCCACGATGTTTAGCCCGATGCCAAACCCGCCCGCACTCTCATGGCACCGCACGTAACGGTCAAACACGCGCGCTAGTTTGGACGCGTCAATCCCGATACCCGTGTCTTTGATTTCCAACACACCTGGCGCAACCTTTACATGTAAACTTCCGCCCACGCGGTTATATTTGATAGCATTTGAAAGCAAGTTGTCCACTAAACGCGTCAATGCCCCTTGGTCAATCCACAACGCAGCAGGGGCTGTGTCCACCTCCCAAGTGATTTTTTTCGCCTCCAAACTAAGGGCAAAATACTCCACCCGCTCTTGCGCTACCACGTCTACTTGCACCTCGCTCTCATGGCGCGCTTGATGGCGTCCAAGGGTCAAATAGGTCAAGTCTTTATACAGGTGCGATACACTCTGCGCGCCCAAGCGAATGCGTTCAAGTTTGCGCGCGGTTTTAGGCTCTAGGGTCTGCAGGGGAATCATCTCGATGTTTGATAAAATGGCGTGAATTGGGGTATTAAGCTCATGGGTGGTGTCTTTGATAAAACGGTCCAAAAGCGCGATGGCTTCCCGCATAGGACGCAACAACAAGCGCAATAAAAAATACCCCCCAACCGCCAAAAAGAGAAAAATCCCCCCGCCAAACCACGCCATGTTTCGCAAGGCTTCGTGGTGCCACGCCCCATCATCTTCCACTTCCAAGACCAAGTATTGCGTCCCCAAATAGTGGGCTTCGGGCTCTTTAATGTAGTGAATCATGCCCTCTTTGAGGTAGATGATACGCGAGAGCAAGGGGCTTACATGTAAGAGGGAAAAAATCTCCACCGCCGCTCCATCAAAAATCCCTGAGCGAAAAGCTTCATGGCGCGGGTATTCTTGGGTTTTATCAAAGGCGACGTGCAAGGCGCGCAAGGCTTTGACGTGCTCATTTGCCAGTGCATTAAGCTCGCCCCGTTTGAGGCTTAGCATCGCTTCTTTTTGGAGGGCATAATACCCTGCGCCAAACAAGCCCAAAATCGTACACGAGAGGGTTAAATACAGTGCCAAAAACGCCACAAGCGTGCGTCTTTCACGCCGTTGTAAGTTTGTATCCCAGTTTTTTGAAACTGACAATTTTTTCTTTTCCAATCAATTTTCGCAGGTTTTTGATGTAGGTGCGAAGGGCCGTCTCACTAGGCGTTTCCTCGTACGACCACAGGGCTTCTTGCAGGGCTTCATGGCTTAGCACTTCCCCGCGGCGTTTTAAAAAATAGGCCAACAATTGGGCCTCTTTGCGCCCAAGGGGATGGGTCTGGCCCTTTACATGTAAGGCATTGCCCACCGTGTCAAAAGCCACTTCCTCGCCCAAAGCCACCACCGCACTGCCCACATGCCCAAACTCACGGCGCAACAAACTGCGAACACGAAGCAATAACTCCTTAAGAGCAAAGGGTTTGCGAATGTAATCATCACACCCGCTAGCAAACCCACTCTCCACATCCGCCAACCCATCCCGCGAGGTGATGAAAATCGCAGGGGTAGCCACCGCGGCCTTTCTGGCTTCCTTTAGGAGGGCAAAGCCGTTAATATTGGGCACATTTACATCCAGCAGTAGCAGATCGAACTGCTTTTCATACAAGGCCTCTTGGGCTGCTTCACCCTCGTACACACACACCACTTCAAACCCCTCATCCTCCAAAAATTCACACAAGGTTTGAGAGAGGTTCATGTCATCTTCTAGCAACAATAGCCGTGCCACTAGCGCTTCTCTTTGATGGCGCGTTCAAATTGTTGGCGCTCGTTGGGCGAAAAGGTGGGCTTGCGGCTTTCGAGTTCTTTTAGAAGCAAAGGGCGTTCGTTTGGTTTCACGTACCCAATGAGGGCGATGAGCTCTTGGTTGCTTAGGGCTGAAAAATCCGTCCGCGCCACAAGGCATCCTAGTGCCAACAAGAGCACCAAGAGGATTTTATGCATCGTTTTTTAACTTTTTAAGGGGAATCACCGAACTCTCTTCGGCTTTAGACGCCGCCGTTTCCCCACGGTAATCGCTCAAAATCATTGCAATCCACCGCGTACGCGGGTTGGCATCAAGGGCAATTTTCACGCTCATGGTCAAAGGAACAGCTAAAAACATTCCCGCTGGCCCCAAAACCCATCCCCAAAAGAGCAACGACATCACGACCACCAAGGTAGAAATCCCAAGGCCGCGCCCTAAAAAACGCGGTTCGATAAAATTGCCAATGGCGATATTGACCACCACAAATACCGAAAGTACCCACAATGCCGCGCCCACGTCCAATTCTACCAATGTCACCAACACCGCAGGAATCGCTGCTAAAATCGACCCAATGGTGGGAATGTAGTTGAGCAAAAAGGCCAGCAAGCCCCACAACAGTGCGTATTTCACTCCCATCACAGAAAGTGCCGCACCAATGAGCACTCCTGTAACAAAACTTGCCATGGTTTTAATAGCAAGATAGCGTTTGAGGTTTTGAATAAACGTCTCAGCAATGTGCAAATTTTCAGGATTTTTTTGGGCAAAAAAACCCACCTTCGCACGCATACTTACTGTTTCAAACAACATAAAGGTGACCATCAAAAAAATCAAAAAAGAGTTGGAAAGAATCTGGCTCATAGAGCGCAAAAAGGCTCCCGCTGTCGTGATGGCACTGGAAGGGTCAAACCCTTGGGGTGGCGCACTCATATCAATAGGAACACCCATCTCTTTGAGCCACATTATCCCATCATTGACCACAAAAGAGAGCTTGCGCTGAATTTCGGGCAACGAACTTAAAAAGCCGTTCATGGAGTTACCCACAATGATGCCCACTCCCATCATAATCCCCACCACACCCGCAAGGACAATCAAAAAAGACAAGATGCGCGGCATGCCAAGTTTTTCGAGCAAAAGCAACAAAGGCGCGCTGATAATGGCAATAAACACCGCTAATAAAAACGGCACCATAATCACCTGCGCCGCCCTCACGCCTGCAATCACAATCACAAATGCCGCCAACGCCATCAAAGCACTAGGACGCATCAGGTTCTCCTAGCCACAGAGTAAGTTCTCTCACCCAAGCCTCAAAGGCACGGTTATAGGCCTCTAGTGCGCCCGTAGGTGTTTGGACAAGCACAGGGATTTCAATGCGAAACACCCGATGGGCAACCGAAGTATTCTCTGCAACGTCCACCACCCGCGTCCTTACATGTAAGCGCACCACAGACGTGCTATCTTGCAACAAATACTGCTCAAAGGCGGACACACTGTTTTCCAACACACGCTGTGGGCGCACCTTGCTTGTAGTGCTTGTAACATCTTCGAACATTTCGCTTTGGGCTAATGCTAGCACTACTAGGTGTTGCATTTGCCTAGAAAGCGGTTTTTCCCACTGGTGGTGAGCATAGGCACGGCGCAATCCTTCTGGGGTTTGGTACACAAGCTTAGTAGAGTCTACATTACCCGCCACGGGGCGCACTTGCAAAACATACGAAAAACGCTGCGCAAACACAGGCATTAGTCCAACTTCCCCGAGGCGAAATTGTGCCATAGGCTGCGAAAGGGTGGGTTTTACTGTACAGCCCATCATCACAAGGGCAGTACTCAACAGAACAATCCAACGCATACTCACTCTCCTGGTCCTAAGGGTTTGGGGGTAGAACGGTATAAGATATCTGAGGGGCTCTCCTCAAGGCGCTGTGCCAATTGGCGCAACTGCGTCATAAGTATCTCAAGCTCATACAAAGTGTGCTGGGCTGGCATCAACGCATCCTCAGCAATACGCGCCACATCAAACATCCCCTCATCTACTTTTTGGTCAATTTTTTGC
Source organism: Sulfurospirillum tamanense (assembly GCF_016937535.1). Taxonomy (NCBI): domain Bacteria; kingdom Pseudomonadati; phylum Campylobacterota; class Epsilonproteobacteria; order Campylobacterales; family Sulfurospirillaceae; genus Sulfurospirillum; species Sulfurospirillum tamanense. The sequence continues at coordinate 25,834 of NZ_JAFHKK010000019.1, forward strand.
ATCACCCCTTGTACGCTTTGGGCTGAGGTTTTTACCTTATCCATCATCGCGACCCCTTGGTGCTCAACCACTTGCGAGAGAGCTTCTGCTGCTACTTTAACGCTCTTAGCCGCATCAATAACCTCCTCTTCAAGCACTACACCTTGACGAATCAGTGTCCCCAAATGCTCACGTTCTTTGGCTACTTCTTGGGCAATAAGTGCTAGTGACTGAGTGGTTTTAGCACTGTTTTCTAGTAAAACTTGAATGTGGTGTATGTTGGTCTCATCCAGCAGAAGATGGGTTTTTTCTGCCACGCCTGTAGCGTGCTCTAAAATCCTTTCTACTTTTTCCATGGCATGGCTAAACGACTGGTCTACCCGTGAGAAGAGTGAGGGTTTTGTGAGAATGATTCCCATGGATTTTTCCTCATAGCTTGTTGCCAAAATTGGTGCATCACGGGTGCCTCCTTCTAATTGCAAATAGCTAAGTCCCGTAATTCCTTGGGGCTCAATGAGCGCATAAGTGTCTGTTTTAATAGGGGTATCGGATTTAATTTTGATGATAATACTCACTTCTTCGCTATTTTGAGGGTTAATAAATAACCGCTCCACCTCACCCACATTCACACCCCGAAGTTTCACAGGTGCTTTGTCGTTAAGCCCAGCAACAGATTCGGTTGTATTGACTTTATAATAATCATACACGTCATTTTGGGCATATTTCCCTTGCCATAAGATAAACCACACCCCAGCAATCCCTACCCCAAAAACAAACAAACCCAACAGCAAATAGCGTACACGGTGTTCCATTATTACTCCATAAAGCGTTTCATCAACTCAGAGTGCGTACCCATAAGCTCGGTATACGACCCTTGTGCTTGCACTTTTCCCTCACCCAAAATCACAAACCTGTCTAACACATCCCTAATGGTATCTTTATCGTGGGTTACCATCACAATCGTTATCCCCAAAAGCTCTCGAAGTTCCAATATGAGCGTATCAAATCCCCTTGCACTTGCAGGGTCTAATCCCGAAGTTGGCTCATCTAAAAAGAGAAGTTTTGGGTCTAGTGCCAATGCACGTGCAAGCCCTGCGCGTTTTTTCATCCCACCGCTAAGTTCTGAGGGCCACAAAGATGCGGCATGTTCGGGCAGACCAACCATTTTAAGCTTCATCCGCGCCATCTCTTCAATGAACCCACGGGGAAGCGCGGTGTATTCTTGTAAAGGAATCATCACGTTTTCCAACACCGTCAATGAACTAAACAAGGCGCCAAATTGAAACAACACGCCCCACTGAAGACGCAAAGCCTGTTTGGCTGCTTCATCCAATGTTGCCAAGGAGCACCCAAGCACTTCAATGCGACCACTTCTGGGCTGATTGAGCAAAATCATTTCTCGCATCAATACGGTTTTTCCGCTACCACTTCCCCCCAGGAGTCCAAAAATCTCTCCTTTGTTTACATGTAAGCTTACACCGTTGTGCACCACGTGGCTCCCAAAGGCCGTGACCACATTATCAACAACGACCATCATATCCCAAGCTCCGTTAAAAGAACCGAAAATAAAGCATTAAAGGCGATGACCCAAAAAATAGCGTTAACGACACTAATAGTCGTGTATTTACCCACGCTTTCAGTAGAAGAGCTAATCTGAAACCCACGATAACACCCAATGAGTGCAATAATAATACCAAAAATAGGAGCCTTAACCAGACCAATTACAATGTGCTTAAGCGCGACAGTCTCTTGGAAGCGGTCTATAAACTCCACAAAACTTATTCCTAACTCTCCTCGCGCTACCAACATTCCCCCAAAAATAGCCACCCCATCACCCAGTAGCACTAAAAGAGGCATCGCCACCACCAGCGCCACCACACGCGGCAAGACCAAAAATTCCCACGGCCCAAAACCCATGGTCTTCATGGCATCCACCTCATCGGTGATTTTCATGACCCCAATTTGCGCCGCAAAGGCCGAAGCGCTCCGCCCTGCGATGACAATAGCAACTATCATAGGCGCAAGCTCCCGCGTAGCCGCAATTCCAACCATCTCCACGATGAAAATATTGGCCCCAAATTTTTCCAACTGCACCGCGCCTTGGTAGGCAATCACCACACCAATAAGTAATGCGGTAATGATGATGATGGGAAGGGCGTTTAGACCGCTTTGTTCCAAATGGTACAAGGTTGCACGAAACCGTATCTTGTGAGGCCTTGTAAGGGTTTTAAGTAAAGCGTACATCGCGCCCCCCGCAAAGGACACAAACGACAAAAAAGCGCGCCATAACGCTTCGGTTTGTTTTCCTAAAACCACAAACCCTTCACTAAAGCCAAAAGAGGGAGGGGTTGTTTTGAGGGAATGGCGGGAGTGGATTTGGCACAGGGAAATTAATTTTTCCATTTTTTTTGGGATTCCCACCTTTTCAACACTCACGCCTCTTACTTCAAGCTCTTTTTTTATACGAAGCCACGCCAATGCTCCAGCTGTATCCATAGACAAAACTTGCGAAAAATCAAAAACCGCTTTTTGCTTAACCTCTCCCCACGCTTTAGCCCCAAGCACTGAGCTCACAAAGGCATGCGTCCACTCTCCTTGACACACAATGCGACAACAAGAAGGTGTGACATCTAGCACAAAAAGCTTTTGCATAGGCCCTCTTTTTTGGGATTTGAAAGTATTTTAGCATATTTTAAATCCCCTCATACTATGATGCGAAATGTACAGAGGTGCTTTTTTGAACTGGGGTAATTTTACACAAAAAGGACACATTATGGACCACGACACTATCGTCCTTGGAGGCGGTTGTTTTTGGTGCTTAGAAGCAGTTTATGAAGAAGTCATAGGTGTTCGTGAAGCCCTCAGTGGCTACATGGGTGGCACCCAAGAAGAGGCCACTTACACCCAAGTGTGTACAGGCCAAACGGGACACGCAGAAGTGGTGCACCTCTCTTTTAATCCTAAAGTTGTTTCTCTTGAGAAACTTTTGGCTATTTTTTGGAATATTCACGATCCCACCACGCCAAACCAACAAGGTCATGATAAAGGTCCGCAGTACCGCTCTGTTATATTTTACTCCAATGACGCCCAGTTCCAATGTGCCCAACACGCCAAAGCTGAAGCCCAAAAAAGATTTAGTGCGCCCATTGTTACCCAAATTGTTCCTGCTTCTATTTTTTACGAGGCCGAAGCGTACCATCGGCACTATTTTAAAAACAATCCTGAAGCAGGATATTGCCAAGCAGTTGTTGCTCCAAAAGTAAAAAAATTTCAGCAAACCTACCCTGATTTACGGCGCTAAAGGTCAGTGATTTCATCTGGCGCAATGGGTTTAGCCTGCGCCTCTTCACGGCGTTTTGCCTTGCGCCATTTTTCGTACTGCATGTCATGGACTAAAATATGCTCCATAAGCCACACCCGAACGATTTTGCGCAGGGCAGCTTGAATCTCTAAAAACGAGTGGCTTTGCTGCAAGATACCGTTCATGGCTTCGATAATATCTGCGTGCAAAGCACCGTGTTCCTCGCGATTTTCATAGCCAATCTCTTCCATGTACGCCTCTTCTTCTTTAAAGTGCTCTTTCATGTACATGTAAAAGTTTTTCAGCAAGGTGCGTACTTTTTCTTTGGTGGCACGCTGCGGGCTAAGGGTGTATACTTCTAGAGCCAAACGAAATAACTCTTGGTGCTGGGCATCAAGAAGCGAATGGTTAACACTGTATTGGGGCTTCCATGTAGGCAACATGCGATTCCTTTTTTTGGTGAGGTATCCTAAACTATTGTGGGTAAATTTCGCCTTAGAGAGATTATGCTACACTTGCTCAAATATACCTCAAAGGAGATTTCTATGCATAAAAAAAGTATTGAATTACTCAACGCCGCTGTGGCGGATGAGCTAAGTGCCGTACACCAGTACATGTATTTCCATTTTCACTGTGACGACCAAGGCTACAACCTGCTCTCAAGCCTCTTTAAACGCACCGCCATTGAAGAGATGATTCATGTGGAAAAGCTAGCAGACCGCATCTTGTTCTTGGGCGGGGATGTAAACATGGAGCCCCAAGACCCTGTAAAACGCGTTAAAGACGTTAAAGAGATGCTTGAAATGGCATGTAGCATGGAAGAAGCAAGCGCTAAAGACTACAATAAAATGGCCTTAGAGTGCTCTGCCAATGCTGACTCGGTATCTAAAAAGATTTTTGAAGAACTCGTAGCAGACGAAGAGCGCCACTATGACGCTTATGACCGTGAGCTTGACAATCTTAAACGTTTTGGCGACAAATACCTTGCCCTTCAATCCATGGGTGGTGGTGCCGAAGCTCCTACAGGTCGCCCACAATAAGCCTCTTGGGTGCTTTACATGTAAAGCACCCAAAAAAGACTCGAACACAAATGTAACATAAAAAAGATTGGTTATAAAAAGAAGTTTTGTGGTCACCTTTTAAAAAAGGTGGTGCGGATGAGAGGACTCGAACCTCCACACCGTCAGGCACCAGATCCTAAGTCTGGCGTGTCTACCAATTTCACCACATCCGCATAGTAAAGAAGAACATTTCAGTGGTACGCCCGTCAGGATTCGAACCTGAGACCTACGGCTTAGAAGGCCGTTGCTCTATCCAACTGAGCTACGAGCGCATCTCTTAACTGAACTGTAAATAATGGTGCGCCCGATAGGAGTCGAACCTATAACCTACAGATCCGAAGTCTGTTGCTCTATCCAATTGAGCTACGAACGCAAACGCGCTTTAGAAAAAATGGGGTGAGTGATGGGAATCGAACCCACGGCCCTCAGAACCACAACCTGATGCTCTAACCGACTGAGCTACACCCACCATCTCAAAAAGCCTTAATCAGTGGTCGGGGTGAAAGGATTCGAACCTTCGGCCCCTTGGTCCCAAACCAAGTGCGCTAACCAGGCTGCGCTACACCCCGAAATTTCGGGTAACATTTCCCACAGACGTTTTGAGGACGTAATTTTAGACAAATTTACTTTTTTTGTCAAGGAAAATTTGTTCTTTTTGGGCTCTGACGATAATAATATTTCTTTTTAATAGTTATTGCGCCAAAAGTAGAGATTTTTTTGACGAATTAACTTTTTTGATTAAGAATTTACGCTCAGTTTACGCAGCTAGTCTACTATGCGCTCATCATATCTTAGAAAAAGGATGAAAAATGACTCAAACGCTTAGTAGAAGAAGCTTTTTAAAGCTCTCTTCCGGAGCAGCGGCTGCGGTTGGTCTTTCGACCATTCCAGGGACGCTAGGCGCATTAGGCAACAAGCCACAGGCGATTTCTGGTAGCGCCAAATTTGTTCCTAGTGTATGTGAAATGTGTACGAGCTCCTGTACTATTGAAGCTCGTGTAGAAGACGGTAAAGGCGTCTTTATTCGCGGTAACCCTAACGACAAAGGTCGCGGCGGAAGAGTGTGTGCAAGAGGGGGCTCTGGCTTTAACCAAATGTACGATCCAAACCGCTTGATTAAACCTATCATGCGCACGGGTGAGCGAGGCGAAGGAAAGTGGAAGGAAGTCAGTTGGGACGAAGCTTACACTTTTATTGCCAAAAAAATGGACGAAATAAAGCAAAAGCATGGTGCGCACACTATGGCATTTACAGCGCGCAGTGGATGGAATAAAGTATGGTTTCACCATCTTGCACAAGCGTATGGTTCGCCCAATATCTTTGGTCACGAAGCTACTTGTCCTCTCTCTTATGGTATGTCAGGAAAAGATGTATACGGTAGCAGTATCGGACGCGATTTTGCCAAAGCAAAATACATCATCAATATGGGGCACAATGTTTTTGAGGGCATTGTTATCTCCTATGCACGCCAATACATGAGCGCATTGCAAAATGGTGCCAAAGTTGTTACTTTTGAACCACGCCTTTCTGTTATGGCTTCCAAAGCAGGCGAATGGCATCCGATTAAACCAGGGCATGATTACCCGTTTGTACTGGCTTTCTTAAATGTTCTTATTAATGAAAACCTTTACGATAAAAAATTCGTTGAGAAAAACTGCGAAGGATTTGAAGAGCTTAAAGCCTCTGTAGCCGAATACACTCCAGAAAAAATGGCCCCAGAGTGCGACATTCCAGCAGATACCATCCGCCGTGTTGCACGCGAATTTGCTGCAGCGGCCCCTAAAGCTATCTTTGATTATGGTCACCGCGTTACCCTTTCATCCCAAGAGCTTGAACTACGCCGTGCCATCATGATGTGTAATGCCCTTGTAGGTGCCGTAGAAAAAGATGGTGGCTACTATTTGCCAAAAAATGCAAAACTTTACAACTCTTTCATGGGTGAAGAGGACGCTAAAGCTCCAGGGCTTAAAAAACCAAAAACCCCTGCATACCCTAAAGTAGAAGTGCCACGCATTGACCGCATCGGAGAAGAAGATTGTGAATTTTTCCTAGCTAGCAAAGGCCAAGGCATTACAACACTCGTGCCAAAAGCTGCACTTAATGAGCTTCCAGGCGTGCCTTACAAAATTCACGGTTGGTTTATTGCACGTAACAATCCTGTAATGACCTATTCTAATACAGAAACAGTCATCAATGGCATGAAAGAGATGGATCTTGTTGTTGTTGTGGATTATCAAGTTTCAGATACTGCTTGGTATGCTGATATTGTACTACCAGACACAACGTATCTTGAGCGTGATCAAGAGCTTACTGCTGGTGGGGGCAAGAATCCAAGCTACAGCATTGGACGTCAAAAAGTGGTTGATCCTATCGGTGATTCGCGTCCGGGCTGGAGAATCGCTAAAGAATTGGCTTCGAAAATGGGTCTTGATGAATATTTCCCATGGAAAGATGTTGAGGATTACCGCTTGCAACAAGTGGGTGGTGATGTCAGCCTTTTAGCAGAACTTAAACTCAAAGGTTTAAAAGGCTACGGGGTGCCTCTCATGCTTCAAGAGAAAGCCAGTGTAGCTAAATTTGTAAAGCAATTCCCAGGTGCTGCCGCAAATGTTAACGAAGATGGCGTGTTTGATTTGCCAAAGAAAATTCAACTGTTTAGCCCTAAGCTTGAAAAAGTTTCTGGAACAGGTGGCTTAAAATACAACCCATTTAAGTATAAAGAAGCAGATGAGCTCTATTTTGTTAACGGAAAATCTGCAGTACGCACCAATGGTGCTGGCGCCAATAACGAATGGCTTAACAACCTTCAAACTGATGGCGGCGCGTGGATTCATCCAAATACAGCCAAGAAACTAGGTATTAAAAACGGCGATACCGTTGAAGTATACAACAAGTATGCCACTGAGCGCGGCACAGCGGTTGTTACAGAAGGAATTCGTGAAGATACTATCTTTGCTTATATGGGCTTTGGACACATTAGTAAAAAATTACGCTACCACGGCAATGGGATTAATAGCAATGCGCTATACCCATCATTCACTGGACAAAACTCCGGTATGGATTTGCATGTTGTTGGCGTTAAAATTAGAAAAGTATAAGGAAGGGATCAATCATGGCTAAAAAATATGGAATGATTCACGATGAAAATCTGTGCATCGGTTGCCAAGCATGTAACATTGCGTGTCGGTCTGAAAACGACATCCCTGAAAGCGTTTATCGCCTCCAAGTATGGGTTAATGGCCCTAAAAAGCTTGCTGATGGGAACATGGTTTTTGAATACCACCGCCAATCTTGCGTCCACTGCGACGACACACCTTGTGTAAAAGTATGTCCTACCAAGGCATCTTATATTGATGAAAATGGCATTTCTTTGGTTAACGTTGACCTGTGTGTAGGTTGTCTCTACTGTAATGCAGCATGTCCTTACGATGCGCGCTATGTGCATCCTGAGCACAAAGCACCAGATAAATGTACTTTCTGTAAAGAGTCACGTCTAGGACGCGGGGAAGAGCCTGCGTGTGTGACCGTATGTCCTACGGATGCACTTGTCTTTGGAGACATTAACGATCCAAAAAGCAAAATTAGCAAAGTGCTTTCCCAGCGTGTCACATACCGCCAAAAAGCACACCTTGGCACAGAGCCAAAAATGTTTATCGTACCTAACAAGAAGGGAGGAGTTCAGTCATGAGTCCAATGTGGGGATCTACCGTACAATACGGCGGTATCGTTTGGCCTTGGCCAATCGCAGTGTACCTCTTTTTAGCAGGTCTTTCAGCAGGTGCGATTATTTCAGCAATCGTGATTAAGTGGATGAAAGGGAATGACAGTTCTCCTTGGGATGGCATTATTAAAGCAGGTGCGATTCTTGCACCCGTGACTATTGGTGCGGGTTTGTTGCTTTTGATTGTTGACCTTACCCGTCCGCTTCATTTTTGGAAGTTGCTTATTAACTATAACTTTGGCTCGATGATGACTATCGGTGTATTGGCTTTGTTTGCTTACTTCCCAGTCATTATTATCTTTTTCTTGGGCATTTTTCGCAAACCACTCATCGACGAGGGTCCTTTTGGCTTCTTGGCGCCTTTGGCAGACATTGCTAAAAACCAAGCCAAGCTTCTTGAAGTAATTACCCTTGTCTTAGCAGTAGGTGTTGGTGCATACACTGGCTTCTTGCTTTCCGCAATGAATTCGTATCCACTACTTAACACACCAACCTTGCCATTGCTTTTCTTGGCTTCTGGTATTTCAGCGGGCATTTCTGCCAACCTTATCGTAGGGCTTGTATTCTTTAAAAGCACTACCGGTGAAGAAAATGTCAGCTACTTGCACGGCCTTGACTTTAAAGTCATTCTAGCCGAAATGTTCATCTTGGTTGCCCTTTTTAGCGGCATGTACTACCAAGGTGGTGCAGCAGCTAGTGTTGCCGCAGCGGCACTCACTACAGGTGGCTTTGCAACCTTGTTTTGGGTAGGTGTTTTTGGGGTTGGTCTTGCGGCTCCAGTAGGCTTAAATATCGTCATGCCTCACAGCGTGAAACACTCTACTGCCTTCATCATCTTCAACGCTTTCTTGGTGCTTGCGGGTGTTATGGCACTACGTTTTTACATCCTCTACGCTGGCCAAACGTTCGTCGGCTAGCTTCTTAGGAGCCTCCAAGCGAGGCTCCTTTTTCCTCTTTTAAGCTTCTTTTAAAATCAAAACTTTTTAACTTCTTCCAAATTCAATGAGGCCTTCTGTGGGCGAACTTGCCGTAGCGAAGGGTTTTTTCAAAATGCGCCCGGCCAAAAAGCTTTCGCGCCCTGCAATAACCGCGTGTTTCATGGCGCGCGCCATACGAATAGGGTCCCCGGCTTGGGCGATGGCCGTGTTAGTGAGCACACCATCCGCGCCAATCTCCATCGCAATCGCAGCGTCACTCGCACACCCAATCCCTGCATCCACAATCACAGGCACCTTGACCGCTTCTTTGATAAACAACACGTTATACCTGTTTTGGATGCCCAAACCGCTTCCGATGGGTGCGGCCAATGGCATGACCGCGTGAGAGCCTGCATCTTCAAGGCGTTTGGCCATAATAGGGTCGTCGTTGGTGTAGGTCATGATAGTAAAACCATCGCGCGCTAAGACTTCGCACGCTTTGAGGGTTTCCATGACATCGGGGTAGAGGGTTTTGGCCGTGTCGCCGATGACTTCGAGTTTAATAAGGTCGATGCCCGTGGCTTCGCGCACCATGCGAAACAGGGTGATGGCTTCTTCAGCGGTAGTGCATCCTGCGGAGTTTGGCAAGAGCTTAATGTTGGTGTCTTTAAAATAATCTAACAAATTCTCTTCATTGGGGTTAGTGATATTCACACGGCGCACCGCTACGGTGATGAGTTCAGACCCACTCTCAATCGTCGCGTCTCGCGTGGTTTGAAAGTCGGGGTATTTGCCACTGCCTACGATTAACCGGCTACCTAGCGTTACCTTTCCAACAATTAAAGTATCGTTCATTTTACATCCTTTGTGTTATCTTTACATGTAAGGGATTTTTATACCACACGGCCACTTAAAGCCCTATATGTCACCCACCCCATAAACCCAGCCGCCGAATAGACAATAAAAAAGAACCCAATCCAAATGGCCACATAGGGCATCTGTAGCCACGTAACGATGATGGAAAAAAGGGCGATTTTAGCAAAGATTTGGCGGTAAAGTCCCACCGCGACGATGACTTTTGGCTGCTTGATGCCTTGCATGGTCGAAACACAGATAAACAAAATGACATACCCAAAGAAGATAAACACTTCGATATACAAGTAGGTCATGGCATACTCCACTACCGCTGGCGTGGCATCAAAGCGGGAAACCACCCACTCGCCCACGGTGTAACCTAATACCACCCCAAGGGCACAGATGGCAAAGCCGTATTTTAAGGCCAATACCACGGTTTCTTTGACCCGCGCGTACTGCTTGGCACCAAAGTTATTGGAGACCAACGAAAGCACCGCGGAACTGATGCCAAGGGCGGGTAAGAGCATGATTTGTTCCACCCGAAAGGCAATCCCATACCCCGCGACCGCTTGGTAGCCGTACTGGGCCACGTAGTAAATGGTAATGACCGAACCCATAGACATGGTGAGCATATTAAGGCTTGGCGGAAGTCCTTGGGATAAAAAAGTGCGGTAGATGCGAAAATCTGGCAAAAATAGCCGCGGGCATTGCCACTGGAGCATCCCCGCTTGACGGACTTTTAGCGCCAAATAGACCACACTCACGCCTTGAATACACACCGTCGCTAGCGCAATTCCTCTAATCCCAAGGGCAGGCAAGGGGCCAAAGCCGTAGATGAACAGTGGGTTCAGCATAAGGTTGAGGAAAAACCCCACAATGAGCATGTTGCGGTAGGTTTTGGTATCACCAAGAGCTACTAAGATGGCATTAAGTGCGTAGGTTCCCATAAACAACGGTGTCGCCACCAAAATGGTTTGAATATACGCAAGTGCCAAGGGTAAATAGTTCTCTTGTGCCCCTAAAGCACGCAACACCCACGGCGCACTCCATGCCCCCAAAAGGGCTAACACGGAGCCTAACACCACCACAAACACTAACCCTTTGTGGGCATAAAGGGTGGCTAAAAAGGGGCGTTTTTTTCCTAACGCATTGCCAATGAGCGCCGTGATGGCTGAACCAAACCCAAAACCCACACCCACCACTGCAAAGTAAAGAAAAAAACTCACCGAAAGCCCCGCCACCGCCTCCGTGGAAATAAGCCCCGCATAAAAAGTGTCTACTACATTATAGAGGGTGTTAAACAAAATCCCCGTACTCGCAGGAATAGCAAGCTCTTTTAAAAGCTGGGGAATAGGCTGGGTAACAAGACGATTATCGCGCATGAGGGCTTACATGTAAAGTTTTATTTGCTAGGCAATACAAATTTATCTATCCATTCACAAAATTGAGGAACAACTTCATCGCTACTCCAAATACCTATTCTATTGCACAAGCTACTGTAATCAGTCCCCTCAGCTACTTCTCCCGAGAGAACATATTTCCAAAATTCATAAACTCTCTTGTTTTTCTGCAAATAGCATAATATATTGCTGTTTTTTTCCAAATCCGAAAGTGTTAAATTTTCACTTTGTGCTTTTTGATAAAGTTCAAAATCTTTTATTTTCAAAACACACAACAATGAGTACAGCCACATAAACTCCTCGTTTTCTCCCCTTCCTACTACGCATAAAGCCAATTGCATAAAAAGATGGTTCATTTCTCTTGGAGTTAGACCCGCTGACGCGCATAGTTCTTTTAAACTATCATGATGTTCCCCCTTGAAGCCATGTCCATTAAACAAATATGCTACGTATGCGTCATACCCCTTTCCTGAAAAATCTTTCTTGGTTTTAGTAAGCCCAAACTCCAAAGAAATAAATTTTTGCAAATATTCATTCGCATCAATATTTCCATAAACTGAACAGATGGAGTGTTTGAGTTGTTGTTTATTAACACCCAAAACGAATACAACATTATCCACATCAAAAAAGTGTTTTATTTTTTCCAATAATTCAACTGCGTAGTTCGGGCGACAACGGTCAAGCTCATCTACAATAACCACCAAAGGATAGCCAGTCTCAGACTTTAATTTTTCTGAAAGTTTTTTTAGTGCCTCTTTAAAATGCTTTATAGCTTGGTCGGAAGTTTTATAATTTTCAAGCGACTCATTTATAAAATGGTCGACCAATTCTCCTGAGTTTATCTTTGCTTCTTCTATAGCACTTTGCATACACTCAGAGCCCACTGCATTTGCTGATAAAACCCTAAGTCCTACGCCAAGGCCTATCTTTGTGGCAACTTTCAGAACTTTTTTACCTGCTACAACAAAACTCTTCTTTTCTTTAGATAAGCGCGTGAGTGGTTCCAGTTCAGCACTGATTGCTCCAATAAAACTCGTAAAAATATCTTCTTGATAATCATGCAAAAAGGCATCAAACATAACCACCTTTGCACTTTCGTTTTTTAAATCCGCTTCCCACATTCTTAAAAAAGTACTTTTCCCTTCGCCCCAACCTGCATTGATACTGATAGTCAGTGGGTCTTCAAAATTTTTCACGAGGCTTATTAATGTTTCACCAAGTTCTTGGCGACCTTTCAAAACATCTTTTTCATAGGGATTGCTTGGATTAATGTCCAAAGCTGGCAATACTAGTCTCATAAAGCTCCTTATTTACACAAAGCCTCTTTACATGTAAAGAAGTTAGCACAAGAGTTTAATCACCGCTTTTGGCAGTAATTGATGCTCGATAGCGCGGATTTTAGCTTCAAAGGCCTCGTAAGACATGTTTGCCTCTTTGACAAACGCTTCTTGCAGGACAATCGCACCTCCATCTAGCTCTTCACTCACACAATGCACACTCACGCCCGCTTCTTTAACCTTTGCTTCGTAGCTTTCTTTGATGGCATTGGCGCCCTTAAACAACGGCAACAACGAAGGGTGCAAGTTGATGGCGCTAACTTGCTGTGTAAACACAGGCGTCAATATGCGCATAAACCCTGCTAACACCACCAAATCTACATGTGCGTTTTGAATCACCTCCACCACCGCTCCATCAAAAGCCTCGCGGCTTTCAAATTGGGTATGGTCAATCACCACAGGTTCGATGCCGTAGTGGCGAGATTTTTCAATACCCCCCGCATTAGGTTTGTTTGTTAGTGTGAGCACAACCTTTAACGTTGTGCCACTAAAATTATGCCCGTGCAAGGTTCTAAGCAACGACTCAAGATTGCTCCCCTTTCCACTAAACAACACCGCTAGGCGTTTTTCAGGCATGCCACTCCTTCAATCAAACGCTCAGGGGTGAGCGCGTATGTATTTCCCTCATAGGCTTCCGCGGCTAACGCATGGGCTAACACTGCAGTGATAGCGGCTTCTTTGGGCGCATAACCTTGTGCCAAAAGTGCCCCTATCATGCCCGCTAGCACATCGCCACTTCCCCCTTTAGAAAGGGCAGGAGAGCCAAAAGGACAGAGGTAAACTTCCCCCTTATGGGCGACTAACGTATGCACCCCTTTAAACACTAACACGCTCTTGCTTCCAAGGGAAAACTGGCGTGCAAGAGCGAGGCGATTAGCCTGTACTGTTTCCACGTCCACCTCCCCTAGTCCCACGCGTTTCATGAGCGCGCAAAATTCCTTGGGATGAGGTGTAAAGACCACAGGCTTTTCGTGGGCATACAACATCTGCGCTAGAGGCATGTCGCACACATCCGCATCCGCTACCACGGCACACGCACTCTCCACAAGCAACGCTTTGAGTGTGGTCTCTTTATGGGTATTTCCAAGCCCCATTCCCGCAACAACAGCAGTGGTTTTAGGAGGTAAAGAAGCCGTTTTCATGAGGTGCGGTGGCAAGAAGGCTTCCCCCAAATAACTCACCAACCCCGCCCCAAAAGAAAATGCAGCCATGGCGGCCAAGATGCCCGCCCCTTCTTTTTCGCCCCCTACGACCAACACGTGGCCAAAATCTCCTTTGTGAGATACGGGGTTGGCACGATGGGGCAAACGCATGTCTTGAACGCTTAAGACCTGCGTTTGACTTGGTACTTCGTACATGCAACGGGGCACACCAAGTTCGGCTACCTCTATCTTGCCTACCACGCTTTTGGCGTTTTCCAAGAACAATACTTCCTTGAGCGCGCCCATGACTACTGTCACATCCGCTTGAAACACAGTTGTACCCGTACCTAGTCCCGTGGGAATATCACAAGCAATCTTGCGCGCATCTTGTGCATTCAGGGTTTCTATTAATGCAACCATGGGTGCCTCTAGCGGACGGGTTTGACCACTTCCAAAGAGCGCGTCCACCACCGCATCTGCTTTTTCTACCGCCTTAACAATCTTTACATGTAAGGCAATGGCACGCGCATATTGAAGTGTTGCCAAAGGGGATTTCACCCCCAAAGGAAGCAACACCTTAACCTCGCACACGCCGCACAAAAGCCTCGCACACGCCAAGCCATCGGCGCCGTTATTTCCAGGGCCACACACGATGAGGACAGAGATGAGTGGTTTTTCCAAGACCGCTTTACAAAGGGCAAGGGCAGCGTGTTCCATGAGTATTTCTTCGCTTAATCCAAACACTTCGCAACACCGCTTATCTAGCGTTTCGACCTGTTTATAGAGAGGGTGCATAGGGTTTCCTTTAGCGTTGACGAAAGCTAAGCGCCTCTAAAATATGCGCTTCCATGAGCTCCCCACTTCCCTCTAAATCTGCAATCGTACGGGCGACTTTGAGGGTTTTGTTGATGGCGCGGTGGCTAAGCCCGTAGCGCGAAGCTGCTTTTTCCAAGACCACTTTGGCCTCCGGAGCAAGCGTACACACACGCGTCAATTCTTGATCGTTAAGTTTACCGTTAAGTTCTTGTTGTCCACGCTCTTTTTGCCGTATAAATGCTTCGAGCACGCTTTGGTGTAAGGTTTCTGAAGAAACCGACGCACTTCCACGTTCTTCGTCCATTTGCACGTATAAGTCAATGCGGTCCAAAAGTGGACCAGAAAGGCGTGCTTTATAGCGGGCTATTTCGACTTCCGAGCATCGGCACGGCTTTGCCAAACTAAAGCGATGCCCACATGGGCAGGGATTTTGGGCCGCCACAAACACAAACTTTGTAGGATAAGTCACCTTGGTATTAACCCGTGAAATTAGTACTTTTGCATCCTCTAAAGGTTCACGCAAACTTTCTAGTACCTGTTTCGTAAAATGGGGAAATTCGTCAAAAAACAAAATCCCATGATGCGCCAACGCCACTTCGCCTATCTTGGCTTGACCACTTCCACCCCCAAAAATCGAAGGGCGCGAGGACGTGTGGTGGGGGCTTCTAAAAGGGCGCAACGGTTCAAACTCCGCGTCTTCTCCATCCAAAGAACGGTGCGCTGTTGTCTCAAGCACCTCAGCCACACTCATGGGCGGCAAGATGTAACGTAACCGCTTGGCACTCATGCTTTTACCACACCCCGGGCTTCCTTCAAACAAGATATTGTGCATCCCTGCTGCGGCGATCAGTGCGGCACGTTTGGCGCGCTCTTGCCCTTTGATGTCTGCAAAGTCCAAGGGGTAATGAGTGTTGTGCACATAAGGCGCTCCTGCGATCCACACGGGCGCGCCAAAAAGCGGATGGGTGTTTACATGTAAGGCATTTTCTTGAGTGCTTGGGTCTTGAAAAAACACCAGAGCCTCGTGTAAGGTTTCTACGCCGTACACATGGAGTCCTGGGATTTGTGAAGCGCGTGAAGCGATGCTTAAAGGCACCAAGACCTTTGCATTTTCCACCACAGACGCGAGAGAAAGTAGCAATGAAAACAAGGTTGCTGTAGATTTTACCGCGCCATCGAGCCCCAGCTCTCCAAAGACAAAAAACGCGCCAAAATCAACCCGCTCTTTTTGCAAAGCAATCAGCAAGGCCACGCCTAAGTCAAAATGGCTCCCTTCTTTGCGCAAATCCGAAGGCGAAAGGTTGATGGTAATTTTTTGTGCGGGGAAGGCAAAGCCCACACCCAAAAGCGCGGATTTGATGCGGTCTTTACTCTCTTGAATGGCTTGGGAAGGAAGCCCTACGATGGAAAACCCAGGCAGGGCGCGCACGAAAGCAGATTCCACCTCCACCACATGGGCAGTGTTGGCGTCTAGCGTGGCACACCCAAGGCGTTTCACGTTTACGCCTTTTCGCGTTGGCGTTTTTTAAACTCTTTGTCAAATTTTTTACGCTTGAGATAGGAAATCTTTTCAATAAACAATTTACCCGCCAAATGGTCCATCTCATGTTGCATCGCAATGGCCCACAAATCTTCCAGTCTTTCTTCAATCACCTTACCAAAGCGGTCTTGGTAGCGCACGGTAATCGCCTTAGCACGCTCCACTTCCTCATAAAACTCAGGCACACTCAAGCACCCTTCTTTATAGACTGTGGTGCCATTTTTTTCTAAAATCACTGGATTAATGACCTCTTTAAGCTCGGCTTTGTCTTGAAAGCCCTCTTCGTTGACAAGGTTAATAATGAGCACATTCAACGGCACCGCTACTTGGATGGCCGCAAGACCGATGCCATCTCGTGCCAACATGGTTTCATACATATTATCAAGTAACGCATGCAAAGAACCATCAAACACTTCCACGGGCTTAGAGACTTCCCACAAGCGCTTATCAGGATAAGTAATAATTTCTAAAACCACTATACCATCCTTAAAGCGTACCCACAGCATACGCTTCTTGTTCGCGTCCACTCAAAGGAAGCGCATCAAGGGCAGCAATAAGGCTTTCTTCAACCCCTTTGTCTCCTTGAAGCTCCACAATAGCAAGTTCAATATCAATATCCAATTCCATTTCTCCAATAAAAAAACTTGTCGCATAAATAAGCTCTGCAATCCGCTCACATGCTTTTTTGGCACTTTCAATGTTTGTATGCTTCATCGCCATCGCAAAAACACCCTCGCCATAGTGCGCCACAACGTCACTTCGCCTAGAGGTTTTGAGCAAGAGCTTTGAGATGTTACGCAGTAATACTGCACGGTCTTTTGAATTAACAATGCGGCTCAAAGCAGCATCTTTAACCTTTAGCAACATCAATGTGCTAGAGTAGCCGTATTTTTTAATGCTCTCTTTTTCACTTTCTATTGTTTTAATCAAATAGCGCTTATTGTAAATGCCATAACGCGTATCAAAAATTGCCTCTTGCTCAATGGATTTTAGAGTTGCGCCTGCTCTTTCATATCCCTCTTTAAGGCCCGCAAGTTGCCGCTCCATTAAAGCGCTTAGCTTACCCAAATCTCCACTAAAAGCAGTGATGACATTTTGAACAGCCAGTTGACTGGTGTTAACATTTAGCTCATCTTGCCGCTTTTTTGCCAACCCTTTCATGACGGTTAGGTTTTTATAAATTGTCGCAATTCCTTGCAACATGGTTTTTATTTGCGTAAACCCTTCTTTGATTTCCCGTTCAATTTTGGCCCGTTGCTCATCGTCGTTGGCCGTGTCTACTTCAAGCAGTTCATTAATGCGTTTGCGAAAAGAGAGAGGTTTTTGTTCGAGAAGTTTTTCAAAATATATTTGAAAATTAACAGGGGTTGGTGGAACATTCTCTTCAATCAGCTGCTTAAGCACATAATGTGAAAACTTTTCAAGGTCGCTCCCTTCTGGAGGAGGAGAAGCGGGTGCTTCGGTGGGTGGTTTTGCAGGTTCAGGATCCTTAACTGCGGCCCTCGTGAGCGTTCCACGAATTTTGTTTTTATCCAATCGCACCATTGCTTCTCTCTCCTTGGAACCTATTTGAAACTTTTTTCTAGCACCTTATCAATCAATCCATACTCTTTGGCTTCTTTAGCACTCATAAAAAAATCACGATCAGTATCTTTGGCAATTTTTGCCACACGCTGGCCTGTGTTTTTTGCCAAAATATCATTAAGTGTACTTTTGAGACGCAAAATCTCGCGAGTTTGAATCTCAATGTCTGTCGCTTGCCCTTGAGCACCACCCAAAGGCTGATGAATCATAATGCGTGCATTAGGAAGAGCATAGCGCTTGCCTTGTGTACCACAACTAAGCAAAAACGCGCCCATGGAGGCCGCCTGACCAATGCAGATGGTGCAGATGTCAGGCTTGATGTAATTCATCGTATCGTAGATACTAAACCCGCTAGTGACAACGCCACCAGGAGAGTTGATGTACAAATAAATATCCTTATCAGGATCCTCTGCTTCCAAAAAAAGAAGTTGCGCCACAATGCTGGAAGCTACAGGATCATTGATTTCGCCACTAAGCATGATAATGCGGTCTTTCAAGAGCCGCGAATAGATATCGTAACTGCGTTCTCCGCGTCCTGTTTTTTCAACAACATAAGGAATGTAGCTCATTACTTCGCCTTACTCTCTTTGTCAAAAAGTTTTGTAAACAGTTTGTCTTCAATCAACGCCATTTTTACCGCGGGAAGCACGCCTTGGTTTTTGTACATTTCCACATACTGCTTGGGGTCTTGGCCTTGTTGCATTGCTTCGTAGTACAGAGTTTGAAGCACCTCTTGGTCTGCTACAGTAATTTCATTAACCTTAGCAAGCTCATCTACAATAAAGGTTAATTTGACGCTTTTTACCGCTTCTTCACGGAAAGTTTCACGTTTTTCTTGTACTTTGTCTGGGTTGGCACGGAACTCTTCTGTCTCTTCTTCGGTAAAGTTTTGCCATTGGTTTCTAAATTGCATATCAATTTCTTGCTCAACAATGTTTTCAGGCAAGTCAAACGTAAGCTTCTCAACTACTGCATCAATGAACTTGGGTTTTAACTCATCGTTCATCAATTTGGAAACTTTTTCATTTTTGATTTGCTCTTTGATGCGTTGTTCGAGCAGCTCTGCGGTTGCGTTTTCTTCGCCTGGAAGCAAGCGCTTTAGCGTCTCTTCATCAGGGGTTTTAGCGATAACTTTGCCTTGAATTTCATGGAGTTTTACTTTAAATATGGCTTCTTTTCCCGCAAGGTGTTTCGCGCCGTATTCTTCAGGAAAATTTACCTTCACGTCGCGCTCTTCGCCCGCTTTGAGTCCCACCATGCCTTCTTCAAAACCAGGGATAAACTGATTGCTTCCAATATCAAGAAGGTATTTTTCTGCTTTTCCACCTTCAAAAGGCTCACCGTCGATAAAACCTTCAAAGTCGAACAATGCAGTATCGCCTGTTTGAAGAGCACGGTCTTCTTCGATTTTTTGCAAAGGTGCAGCCATTTCAAGCAATTTCTCCATGCGCTCACCAATCTCTTTCTTAGTAACTTTAGGAGTGGCGTACTCAGGAATACATGCTTCATAGCCTTCTACCGAAACCTCGGGCCTAAAAGAGATTTTAACTTCTACGTCCAACCCTGCATCAGTACGGTCAAATTTGCTCACCTGAGGCTCGCCTACGATATTTTTCGTCTCTTTTCCTACTGCTTTTACACCTTCATCCAAAAGTGCTTGCAAAGCTTCTTGCTCCGCGTCTTGTTTGATTTTATCCCCAAAGCGTTTCATAATGACAGCCATAGGCACTTTCCCAGCCCTAAATCCATCGACCTTTGCGTCTTTTGCTACCGATTTAGCGATTTTTTCTTGCTTTTTTGCAAGATCCTCTTGGCTTATTTTGGCTGATGCAGTTGCATTTGCACCGTCTGTCATTTTCGCTGTAACTTCCATAGAGTCCCTTTTTTTCAAAAAAATTTTTTATAATATAGCAGATTTTTGCTTATCACTGGATAATTCCAGTTACGCCACATTTTCTCTTTCAAACTTCCAGCTCTTTGTGCTCTTTTTTATCACTGTAAATACCAAGGCAGTAAAAGCCATCGTGGGCAACACAGCCCCTATTTCTAAATCCATCCCTTTAAACGCATAATACGCTCCAACCCCTATAATCCAAACCACCAAAGCGTTTACATGTAAGAGTAATTTTGGATTTAACGCACGGTTTTGAAAGAAAAAATAATCACACAACACAATCGCAAACAAGGGACCAAAAACCGATCCAATAGCGTATAGAAAGTGTTCGTACTGGTGCA
The DNA here is from genome assembly GCF_016937535.1 of Sulfurospirillum tamanense. Lineage (NCBI taxonomy): Bacteria > Pseudomonadati > Campylobacterota > Epsilonproteobacteria > Campylobacterales > Sulfurospirillaceae > Sulfurospirillum > Sulfurospirillum tamanense. The sequence goes on from NZ_JAFHKK010000019.1 coordinate 45,722, forward strand.
TTGGAACCCAAAGAGCCAAACATAAGCCCACAAATGCCATCCCTACTGCCGCATGACGTTCTTTTATTTTGGGGAAAATTGCCGTGGTGCTCACCCCTGCAGAATAGGCATCTAAAAACGTTGTGGTCACTGTTGAGAGTACCACAATACTCAAAGCAAACAATCCTAAATTGGCCGCGAGCATCATCTGAGAAGGGTCGGCACTTCCTGAGTGCAAAGCAGCCCCAAGCCCAATAATATACATCAGCGTACTTCCTAAAAAATACCCCGTTGTAGCACCCCAGACCCCGGCAGTTTTATTTTTAGCAAAACGGGTATAATCCCCAATCAACGGAAGCCAAGAGAGCGGCATGATGATACTAAGCTCCAACGCCAACCCCATCGAAAAAGAAGCCCCAGAGGTAGCTTTAGTGTGATGCGCCCCCGTATCAAAGACCACATAAGCCAGTACCAACGTCAATGCAAAAAGCAAAACAACAGCAACAACATTGAGCTTTGTAAATCCCTCTGCTCCCAGCCAAATCCACGCCATGATAGCAATACCAAGAGCCAACGCCCACGCCAAATGGCTACTCACACCCATGACCAACTGACTAATCTCATTGGCTGCGTTTGCCCCGCTGATAATCATAATGGCTGTCCAGCCAATAAGCTGTAAAATATTGAGCACCGCAAACAAACGAGACCCCACCAAGCCAAAGCTCAAACGTGTGCTCACCATCGAAGGCAGGCCGCTTTGCGCACCAATGGTGCCACCCAAATAGAGCAACACAGCCCCCAAAAGATGGCCCACCATAATCCCCACAAGCGCGGGTGAAAATCCCATAGGTGCTAGCAATCCCCCTGTCATAATCTCTGCAATAGATACCGATGCGCCAAACCATAAAACAACCAACGTCATATTGCCAAATGTACCGCTTTTGGGTTCCATCTATCTCCTTACTAAAGGGCTTACATGTAAAAGGGAGAATTATACTCTTTTTAGAAACTAAAAAGGAACCATCCGCTACAATAATGCTCTTTTCATTCCAAGGACTTTCATGGACACACAAGCCAAATTTGAAGAAGCTGTTCGCACGATTTTAACCCTTATTGGCGAAGATGTCACCCGTGAAGGGTTGGAAAAAACCCCTGCGCGCGTTTTTAAAGCCTTTGAGTTTATGACGCAAGGCTACACCCAAGACCCCAAACAAGTCCTTGGTGACGCACTTTTTGAAAGCACCAATGACGAAATGGTACTCATCCGTGATATCGAATTTTATTCCATGTGTGAACACCACCTTCTGCCCATCATCGGACGAGCCCATGTGGCGTACATTCCCAACAGTAAAGTCGTAGGGCTTTCTAAAATTCCCCGTATGGTTAATGTCTTTGCCAGACGCCTTCAAATTCAAGAACAACTCACCGAACAAATCGCCGAAGCTATTCATGATGTCATCAAGCCCAAGGGGGTTGGTGTGGTGCTTCAAGCACGCCACATGTGCATGGAAATGCGTGGGGTGGAAAAAATCAACTCCACCACCACCACTTCAGCATTACGGGGTTCTTTTTTAAAAAACCCCGACACCCGGCGCGAATTTTTTTCTCTTATTAATTCGCCACAAGGAATGCGCTACTAAATGAGCCTTTTGCATCTCAAGTCTAAACTTCAAAATTGCGCTTCCCTTTCACCTATCTTTGGTACTATTACCAACATAAGCGCTACCACTATCGAAGTTTCGGGGTTGCGGCCTAGCATTGGTGACATTGTACGTCTCGTCTCACGGGATGGTTTGCGCAGGGAGCTTGGGATGGTTACAGAGATTAAAAGCAACCGTTTTTTTATCTCGCCATTTGGTTTTGTGGAAGGGTTTAAAACAGGAGACAAAGTTTTCATTAGCGAACAAGGCATGATGATTCCTGTGGGAGAAACCCTTTTGGGGCGCGTGGTTGATCCCTTTGTTAACCCAAAAGATGGCAAAGGGCCCCTTAACAGTGCCACTTATGCTTCCATTATCAAGCCTCCACTGGAAGCCATGAAACGGGGTCTTATCGATGAACCTTTTGAAGTGGGTGTGAAAACCATCGATGGGCTTTTGACCTGCGGAAAAGGCCAAAAAGTAGGCATTTTTGCTGGCAGTGGCGTAGGCAAATCAACCCTTATGGGCATGATTGTGCGTGGCTCCAAAGCCCCTGTTAAAGTGGTCGCCCTTATCGGCGAGCGCGGGCGTGAGGTACCAGAATTTATCCAAAAAAACCTTGGCGGTGACCTTACCAATACTGTGATTGTCGTGGCTACCAGCGATGATTCGCCGCTTATGCGCAAATACGGGGCCTTTTCTGCCATGACCATCGCAGAGTATTTTAAAGACCAAGGGCAGGACGTGCTTTTTTTGATGGATTCTGTGACCCGCTTTGCTATGGCACAACGGGAAATCGGCCTTGCTCTTGGCGAACCCCCTACCTCCAAAGGCTATCCGCCCTCCGTGCTCACCCTTCTCCCCCAGCTCATGGAGCGGGCAGGCAAAGAAGAAGGCAAGGGGTCTATTACCGCATTTTTTACCGTCCTTGTGGAGGGTGATGACATGAGTGACCCGATTGCAGATCAAAGTCGAAGTATTTTAGATGGGCACATTGTGCTTAGCCGCGACCTCGCAGATCTTGGGATTTATCCACCCATTAACATCCAAAACAGTGCCTCGAGGGTAATGGGGGATGTCATTACGCCTGAACACCAACGTTATGCTATGCGGTTTCGACGCCTCAACTCCCTCATTAAAGAAAATGAAATTTTATTACGTATCGGGGCTTATCAAAAAGGGGCAGACAAAGACCTTGACAGCGCCATTGAAAAACGCACATTTATGGAACAATTTATGCAACAAAATCCCAAAGATGCCATTCCTTTTAGTGCAATGATTCAAGAACTCCAAAAGATTGCTCCTCAGGCTAGTGGCCCCACTTAAAGAGTTTTTAATGAAGAGTATTCTACCATTCGGAAAAGATTAATAAGATAAAAAATATCCTATTTAAACAAATAGGTTTTTAGGAGTAATTTTAATGAGAGTCTATCTTGACAACAACGCCACCACCATGGTTGACCCGCTCGTTTTTGACGCGATGAAGCCTTATTTTTGCGACATTTACGGCAATCCAAACTCCCTCCATGCCTTTGGAAGCGATTCCCATCCTGCCTTGCGCAAGGCAATGGACCAACTTTATGCGGGTATCAACGCCAAGGACAATGACGACGTAGTTGTCACTTCTTGCGCCACCGAAAGCATTAACTGGGTTATCAAGGGCATTTATTATGACTCTATACTCAACGGCCCAAAAGATACCATTATCACTAGCGAAGTAGAGCATCCTGCGGTAATTTCAGCCTGTAAATTCTTAGAAAGTTTAGGGGCTCGTGTTATTTATCTGCCCGTCAACGATCAAGGTATTGTCGAAACCAACACACTAAGAGAGCACATCACCGACACAACAGCTCTGGTTTCTATCATGTGGGCCAACAATGAAACAGGAATGCTATTTCCTATGAAAGAGATGGCGGCCATCGCTCATGAATACGGAGCCTTTTTTCATACTGACGGCGTACAAGCCATTGGCAAGGTGCCTGTAGACGTTCAAGACGCCAATGTGGATTTTTTGAGCTTCTCTGCTCATAAATTTCACGGCCCAAAAGGTGTAGGTGGCCTTTACCTCAAAAACGGCCAACCCCTCACAAGCTTGATGCACGGAGGCGAACACATGGGTGGACGCCGAAGTGGCACCCTTAATGTGCCTGGCATTGTCGGCATGGGCAAAGCCATGGAGCTTGCCAACGCCCACTTGGATATGGAAAACAGTACCGTGCGTCAGTTGCGCGATAAGCTTGAGGATGCTATTTTAAAAATTCCTGATGTTTTTGTCGTGGGCAAAAGAGACGAGCGCACCCCCAATACCATCCTTGTCAGTGTCAAAGGCATTGAAGGTGAAGCCATGTTGTGGGATTTAAATCAAAAAGGCATCGCTGCAAGCACGGGAAGTGCATGTGCAAGTGAAGACTTGGAATCTAACCCTGTCATGGAGGCCATTGGAGCAGAAGCAGATTTGGCTCACACGGCATTGCGCCTCTCCCTATCACGGTTTACTACCCAAGAAGAAATCGACTACACCATCGATGCATTAAACACAGCAGTAGTGCGACTTAGAGCAATTTCTAGCACCTATTCTTACGCGCCTTCATGGCATAAAAGCGGATTATAAAAAGGATTTATCATGGCAAAAAATAGTTTAATCGGCGGCTCTATCTGGGAAGAATACAGTCAAAAAGTACAAGATTTAATGAACAACCCTAAAAACATGGGCCAAATCACCGAAGAAGAAGCTAAAGCTATGGGCGGTAAACTCATCGTGGCAGACTTTGGTGCAGAATCCTGCGGGGATGCTGTGCGCCTTTACTGGGTTGTCAACGAAGAGACCAATGTTATCATGGATGCAAAGTTTAAAAGCTTTGGGTGTGGCACCGCCATAGCCAGTTCCGACACCATGGCAGAACTGTGCAAGGGAAAAACTGTCGATGAGGCAGTTAAAATCACCAACATTGATGTGGAAAAAGCGATGCGCGATCACCCCGACACCCCTGCTGTTCCCCCTCAAAAGATGCACTGTTCGGTCATGGCGTACGACGTCATCAAAGCAGCTGCTGCTTCCTACAAGGGTGTCAATCCTGAAGATTTTGAAGATGAAATCATCGTGTGCGAATGCGCGCGCGTAAGCTTAGGTACCATCAAAGATGTTATCAAAATCAACGATTTAAAGAGCGTTGAAGAGATTACTAACTACACCAAAGCGGGCGCTTTTTGTAAATCTTGCATCAAGCCCGGCGGACATGAAGACAGAGAATACTACCTTGTGGACATCCTCAAAGATGTGCGTGCCGAAATGGAACAAGAAAAACTCAAAGCCCAAGCGGATGCAAAAATTACAGGCTCTGGTGACATGGTCCCTTTTGAAGACCTAACTGTTGTTGGACAACTCAAAGCCGTAGAGACAATTATTGATGCAGATATTCGACCCATGCTTATCATGGACGGGGGAAATTTAGAGATTATTGACATCAAGCCTTCCGAGGGCAATATCGATATCTATATTCGCTATTTGGGCGCTTGTAGCGGATGTGCTAGCAGCTCTACAGGAACACTGTATGCTATCGAATCGGTGCTACAAGAAAAGCTTTCCCGCGCTATTCGTGTTTTGCCCATTTAAGGATGCACCATTAAGCCTTTAGTGCGTTTTTTCTTTACATGTAGTGCTATTTTTATTCTCTTGTTGGTATTGTATATGGGGCATCGGTACCAACAAGAACTTCTTCATAATGACGCCAAGCGCTATTTAAACCATCAAATTTTTCTCTTCACCAAAACCCTAGAGGAAGAAAAAAGCTTAGCCCTCTCCATGGCCGTGCTGCTCTCTCAAAACCCCCTTGTGGCTCAGTGTATTCACACCAAAGACAAAGAAGGCTGCCTTACGATTGCAAACGATACTCTTCACTCCTTGTCTCCCCTTACCCATTACGCCATTCGCATTCACATGCACACAGCAGATTTTAAAAGCCTCTTGCGCGCGTGGAATTTAGAACGCAGCGGCGATAGCTTGGAGTCTTTTCGCCACTCTTTAGTGCAAGTAAAAAACACCAAAACACCCCTTTCGGGAGTAGAAGCAGGAAGAGAGGGGCTTTTTTTGCGGGGCGTTTCTCCTGTTTTTGATCAAAATACATATATTGGTTCTTTAGAAGTTATTTTTGATTACAAGCACATTACCAATCTGCTCTCGCATCAAGGGGTAGCACTTTATGTCTTACTAGACAAAAAGCTCTCCACCATCTCCGATACTTTCAAGCCCCACCAAATAGACCTTTTAGAAAGCCATATTATCGTTAACAAAGAGGCAGATTTCGACAAAGCTTACCTGCTCTCCTCTCTTGATTTTACACACAAAACAACTCTGCATAAAGAAAACCATTTTTTTGCCTCTTTACCTATTCGTGATATTTCAGGAGAAGAGATAGGCTACTACGTGCTTGTTGTTGATACTCAAAAAAAGGCCCAATGGGGAAAAGTGGTGCAACGCTTTTGATGCTTAGGCGTCCTCTAATTTATCAAGCCAGCGCTCTTCATACAAAGGAATAAGGTAAACAAACGTGCTTCCTCTGGCTAACACTGAACTAACATGGTAGCTGATGCCGTATTTTTGGCAAATGTTTTTCACAATATTAAGCCCCAAACCAAAGCCTCCTTGGATTAAGTCTTCTCGCTCGAAACGCTCGAAAATGCGTTTTGTGTCTTTGATGCCTTTGCCAAAATCTTCTACACGAAAAGAGGCTTGACCGTCTTTTTCTACCAACTCCACAATGACGCTTGAAGCAGGATTGGAGTACTTAATCGCATTAGAAATTGTATTGTCAATAATGCGCTGAAGCTCAATTTTATTCATAAATACAATGAGTTTTGGCGCAATCGTTGGTTTGAGCAAAATTTGCTTTGCACGGGCAATATCTTCAAAAAACCGCACTCTTTCGCCCAAGTAGTGAGACAAATCCACTATTTCCGAGTTAAAACTAGAGCGAGTGTGCTTGATGTAGTACTCCACGTCTTCGTAGGTCATTTGCATTTGCTTTGTGGCGGCCTTCATGCGCCCAATGTATTTTGATTCAGACTGGGTCGCTTCCAAGAGTTCTAGGTTAATGTGAATGACTCCTAGTGGGGTTTTAAGCTCGTGCATGGCGTCATTAAAAAACGTATTCATATAATCTTGCGTTTGCTGGTAGGGTTTAATGCTGTGCATAATCATAAAATGGGCAGTAACATACACCACACACAAGGTGAGCAACAAAATAACTGTTCCCATGAGAATAATTTTTGTATTGCTTACAGGCATTGCCACAACCAAATACAAAGCGTTTAACGGGTTGGAATCAAGTACGGTTTGGTAATAAAAATATCCATTTTCCCCCCGTGCACTAAAGGCGAAGGTCGAAGGCTCTTGTGTAAGGGTTGAATAGAGAATGTTGCGCGCACTATCATACAACCCAAAGGTATACACCACAGAACTTGGAAGCTTTACATGTAAAGCTTCTTTATCCTTCGAAGTAGCTACAGCTTCTTTTGCCAAAGCAGACCACTGCATCAGCTCAAGGCTGTTATTTGTGTGTTGCTCCTTGAGTGTGAGTTGCAAGACCTGAAACCCAGGAATGCAAAATAACAATCCAATAATGAGGGTGTAAATAATGGGGGACTTAAGGCTCTGTTTTAACATTAATTTTATACCCTAACCCTCGAAATGACTCAATAAAATCTGGGCTTGTTTTTTGGCGAATTTTTCGCACATGCATGCGAATATCTGCATGGTGGATAGCTTTTCCTTCCCACACTTCCTCGCGTAGCATTTCGATACTTGCATATGCGTTTTTATTGCGGACAAGGTACAAGATAAGCTCTTTTTCTTTGGCCGTAAGGGCTATTTCTTTACTCTCTTTATACAGTAGTCCTTCAACAATATCAAAACGGTACACCTCATCAATCACCACACAATTTTTATTGTTAGTGGAATAAAAAGTATTAACCAGCTCCAACACACGGTACTTTAACTCCACTAAATCAAAGGGTTTTTTGAGGTATTCATTACAGCCAAG
>NZ_JAFHKK010000020.1 GCF_016937535.1 Sulfurospirillum tamanense
CTCCCCAATTCCAGCGCGCATTAACTTTACGCTCTCAAGGATATTGTTACGAATCAACATTCCTAACGCCACACAAGCAACTGCAACACCCAAAAACAACAACAACATCGTTAGCACGGCTTTATCTTTTTCTGCTATGGCAATCTGTGCTTCTTCGTTTGCTTTTTCTTGATTGTACCGCATATGGGCATCTAGCGCTCTTGTAAAAGCAAGTAGAACCGGTCTGTTTTCGTTGAGAAGATTTTCCGCTACACTTTTTTGCCCCGAAGCCGAAAGTGCCATAACGCGCTCTATTACCTCAGTAGCGTTTTTAAAGGCTACTGAGTTTTTTACCAAATGTTCCTTGTCTTTATCACTACTGAGCATCGCCTCGTAGGCTTTTAGGTTTGTAGTTATACGCCCTTTGACGGTTTCGATGGCTTTTTTTGCCCCTTCTTTTTTCTCCGCCTCCTCAAAAGAGATGTGCTCCCACAAGTTAAGACGTAGGCGGTAACCATCTTGAAGTGTATCAACCAGTAACATAATACTAGGAATGGAATTAACATTTGCGTAATTGGTTTGGTGATACACCTGTTCCAATTTTACATAACTGATGCCAAAAATGGCGCCAAGGCCAAGAACAGTCATGCCAATCATGGCAAGTAGTTGTTTTGAGAGGTTCATGGAAAACCCTTTCGTTGAAATGAAGTTTAAAAACTTCTAAGGGTATTATAGGCAAAAATTGTTGCATTTATGTGGCAAATTAATCGTTGAAAATAGTTATCAAATCCCTAGGTTCAGAGATTTTAATGTAAATTTAATTACATTTTGGAAAGCGTTGTGAAGTGCGTTTGAGGAAAATAGGTGTTAAGGTAATGTTGAAGGTATGCCTTGGTGTTATTTGCAACTTCATCATCTTCGCCCGAGCATACTTCATTAAAAACCAAAGTGTGTAATTTTAACCCACGACTGCGCAACGCTTCCAAGCTCAACAACGTGTGATTAATACTCCCAAGGCGCCCTGAGGTCACCAAGATGACCTCATACCCTCGTTGGGCGATGAAATCTATCTGCAAAAAAGTCGGCGTTAAAGGCACCATCAACCCGCCCGCACCTTCAAGCAACAACCGCTCGCAACGCAACGCAAGCTGTGCCGTCGCCGCGTCGATGGCCTCCACATCCACCTCCTTGCCCTCTTGTTGCGCCGCAAAATGGGGCGAAGCAGGGTAGGCAAACACTTGGGGCAACCGCAACGCCGCCTCTTCGCCACTAGGCAAAGGCGTTCCCATGAGCGCGCAATGGGTCGCAATATCCCCAAGCCCCTCTTCCACCCCCGTTTGCACAGGTTTTTGTGTCAAGGTCACGATGCCCTCATCATTCCACAACCGCGCCAAATAGCCCGTCGCATAGGTCTTTCCGATGTCCGTGTCAATCCCGCTCACAAAAAATACACGCGCACTCATGAACTTCCTTTACATGTAAGGGTAAGGCAAAACGCCTCAAAATAAAAAGAGGGTCGAGAGACTTTATCTCGAACGTGTCGGCTTTCTCCGTGCGATGACATACACCGGATGGTACGTCAAGGGCACTTTTCCTTTGTCTTCAAACGCCTCAACATACGCCGTGCAAAACGCCCCAAGTGCCTCTTTACCCCAACGCACACGCGCTACGCCGCCCACGCCCGTAGCTTTGATGTGGCGCAACACGTCTAAGGGCGTGTCAAACCACAAGGTGAGCCGTTCTTCTTCGCACACGAGTACTTCAAAGTCTTCGGGCACCATCCTCGCCCACGCTTTTTTAGTGGGATACGAAAGCCCCACCCCCGAAACCGCTTTGATTTCGCGCATGTTACCTTCTCCAAAAGCGCAAAAAGCTATCCACGTCAGTTCAGGCTCCGCCATGCGCGCCAAAAAGTCCCCAGGTGCTTCAAACCACTGCAAAGCTGAACACGACACGAGGGCGTCATAGGAGGGTTCAAAAGCCAAACGTTCCGCGTCCCCCGCCTTAAACTGGGTGCGCGCGTCGCACAAGGAGGCTACTTTTTCTTCCACGGAAGGGCAAATGTCATTGAGTGTCAACGCGCTTGGGGAAAACATCTCTTGAAACGGGCGCGAAAACAGCCCCGTTCCACACCCCACTTCTAGCACGCGCACGCCTTTGGGAAATCCCTTTACATGTAAGCGTTCAAGAAAACGCTCTGCGATGGCCTCTTGGGCTTTTGCGGCACCCTCGTAAGAGGTGGTCGCCTTGGCAAAACGCTGGGTCATGAGGTCTTTAAGCGCGCGCAAGCAAATCCTCCAAGACAGTTTTGTCGTAATGGCTCGCGTCCACGTCATAAACCTTGGCCAACCCTTCCCATCCTGCGCGTTGGTTTTGCGGGGTAAAAATGCGGTCTTTTCGCCCCACCATCGCCTCATCCCACGGACAAGGTACGCACTCTTGCGCCCCTATCCACGCTAACTCTTCGCGCAAACTCTCCAAGGAACGCTTTGGTGCGTGTGCCTTAAACTTTTCGTACCCATTCCCGCACATGCGACGGGTAAATTTCTCTAACGTGATTTCATTTAGCCCTGCTAAGGTTCCCTCAAAGACGGCACTCGCGATGCCTTTGGCATCATCCACAGGGGTAGGCGTGCCATTAAAGGCTAGGGAACGCACCACACGCGGGTCATCCAACACACCACACGCGCACGCCGCCCACACACCCATCGACCACCCCACCACGCCGATGCTCTCATAGGGTGTTAACAAGGCTTCATCAAATGCCACACTGCGGTAATCAAAACACACCAGCAGGTCTTTTCCCAAGGGGTTAAAGGCTTCAAAAGGGCGCTCATCCATCCCCCATCCCGCAAAAAAGACCGCCACATGGCTCCCTTGTCCTTTGGCTAAAAACCGCGTTTGCATCAGAGCACGTCCAAGATTGCGCGAATGTCCGCTTCTTGCACTAATGAAGTCAAGGAAAAACGGATACGCGACGTGCCCTTGGGCACCGTGGGCGGACGAATGGGCAAGGCGTAAAACCCAAGGGCTTGCAAGGCGCGCGCTTTTTTGAGGGTCGGAGCATTCTCCCCTACCATGAGCGGGATGATATGACTCGAAGAAGGATGCGCGTACCCTTTTTGCACAAGCCCTTCACGAAGCAGTGTGCTTACCTTCGCCAACTGGGCGCGCGCATTCTCAAATCCGCTTAGACGTTCCAACACAAACGTACTCCACAGCAAGTTGATAGGTGGCAAAGCGGTCGTAAAGATGAGGGTGCGCATGTGGTTGACTAAAAACTCCCGCATGAGCGCCGAACACGCGATGTACCCGCCCACCGAAGCCAACGCCTTGCCAAAGGTTCCTGCCAAGATGTCAATCTCCCCCATGCACCCGCACCCTTGCACACACCCTAGCCCACTCTCGCCGCGCACGCCCACGCCATGGGCTTCATCTACGTACAACACCATCTTTTCGTAGCGGTGTTTTAGGGCCACCAACCCTTTCAAATCCGCCTCGTCTCCGTCCATGCTAAAGATGCTCTCCGTCACCACAATGATGTGCTCATAGGCCTCATGATGGGTGCGCAACAAGGTTTCGAGGTGATTTAAGTCGTTGTGGGCGTAACGCAAAAATTTGCCCTTAGAGAGGCGAATACCATCTATCAAGCTCGCATGGACCAGTTTGTCCGCAAGGATGAGGGTTTTGTCGGTACAAAGAGCGGGCAAAATACCCACGTTCATGTGGTACCCACTGTTAAAGACCAAGGCGCTTTGGGTGCCAAAAAGGCGCGCTAGCGTGGTTTCAAGCACTTCATACGCCGCCACATTACCCGTTAAAAGGCGCGAAGAAGAGGCCGAAAAAAGCGGCGGTTTGTCTTCTAGGGTACGTAAAAATTCCTGTTGCAAAGGGATGTTGCTAGCTAGGCCCAAGTAATCATTAGAAGCCAGATTCAGCCCCTGTGCTTTGTGTACATGTAAGGTGCGTTTGCCGCCACTTAGCTCCAGCGCGTCAAGACGCTCTTGCAAAAATCTTTCCATGCCTATTCCCCCAAGAAACGCACTACACGCGCGATGGCGTTGGCAAGGTGGAGGAGTTCGTGTTTTTTCATAATAAAAGGCGGCATCACGTATATGAGCTTTCCAAAAGGCCGTACCCAAACGCCCTCTTTTAAAAACCGCGCGCACGTCTTTTCCACGTCCACGTTCGCATGCAGTTCCACCACACCAATCGCTCCAAGCACCCGCACATCGGCCACATGAGGCAACGCACTAAGAGGGGAAAGATGCTTGCGCAGTACCGCCTCAATGCCCTGCACCCGCTTGGCCCATGGGCTCTCCACCAAGAGTTTCACCGACGCAGCGGCCACCGCGCACGCAAGCGGATTGGCCATAAACGTAGGGCCGTGCATGAATACGCCTGGGGGTTTGCTTGAAATGCCCTCGGCCACCTTTGCGGTTGAGAGCACCGCGGCGAGGGTCATGTACCCGCCCGTCAAGGCTTTGCCAATGCACATAATGTCGGGTTCTACTTGCGCGTGTTCACAGGCAAATAGCCTGCCCGTGCGCCCAAATCCTGTAGCAATCTCATCAAAAATGAGCAACACCTCATACGCCTCGCACAAGGCTTTGGCGCGTTTGAGGTAGGTGGGGTGGTAAAAGCGCATCCCGCCCGCCCCTTGGACGATGGGCTCTAAAATAAACGCGGCAATCTCGCGGTGGTGGGCTTTTAAAAAGGTTTCAAGCTCATGGGCGTCTTCTTCAAACCACGCGCCCCCAAACACCGACTGGGGTGCCGGAGCAAACAAGCGTTTTGGAAGTGCGGGGCCAAAGATGCGGTGCATTCCTGTTTCGGGGTCACTCACCGACATGGTGTTCCACGTGTCACCGTGGTAGCCTTGGCGCAGGGTAAGAAAGTTGTTCTTGTGAGGGCGGTCTTTGGCAAACCAATACTGCACCGCCATTTTAAGCGCTACTTCCACCGCCACCGAACCCGAATCCGCGTAAAAAATCTTCTCCAACGAAGGCGGCGTGATGGCAAGGAGCACTTTGCCTAGTTCAATAGCAGGCCCGTGGGTCAACCCCCCAAACATCACATGCGCCATGAAAGAGAGCTGGGTTTTGATAGCGCGGTTAAGCACAGGATGGTTGTACCCATGAATAGCACACCACCACGAGGCCATCCCATCAATGACGCGGGTGTCATCTTCCAAAACCAAAGAACACCCCTTTGCGCCTTTAACAAACGTAGCAGGAAGAGGCTTGACCATGGACGTGTACGGGTGCCACAAATGGGCCTTGTCAAAGGCCAAATCGGCTGAAATTTCGGGAGTTTTGGCTAGGCTTTTCATGGGCAAAAGTGTAACTAAAGCGGTGTTAAAATGAGGTTAATACAACGCCTTCTCTGTGCCCAAACAGGACCGACCCAAAGAGGCGTTACATGTAAGGCTTACTTACGGCTTTGTCTGTACGCTTCTAAAAACTCTTTGGCGTTTTCTCCACGTAAAAAATCAGCGGTTTTTAAAAGCCCGTCGCTGAGGTATTTTGCATTGTATCCATTAAGGGTTAAAACCATATTGGACCTGTCGTTGTGGGGACAAGCAGTAACGATTAGCTTCTCTTTAGGGAGTTCGTGCATGCGCTTTGGCAAATCGTTTAGCGGAATGTTAACAGACCCCTTAATATGCCACGCTTCGTACTCATCAGGAAAACGAATGTCCACCAAAACCGCGTCGTTTTCTTCTAACGCAACCAACATCTCTACGGTTCTTATTTTCATGTTGCTACGCTCTTCGTAGTCAAAATGCTCAAGGTATGTTTCAAAGTCTACCGTTGTTGTCTCTTTAGCAAACAAAGCCCCAAAAGCCAACACCAATGCCACTATTATATTTTTCATTATAATGTCTCCTTATGCGATAAAATCCTTTACATGTAAGCCCTCTACGAGGTGATGGCATGAAAAAGATTAAGTTTATAACTACCAAGTTCTCGCTTTATAACGTCACACAAAGCGGGTCCAAAAAGCTGTGGCAGGGCTTCAGTTACCAACACCCCTTTTAAGGGGTGGGTTTGGGCGTACATTAACCCATGAAACAACAACACCGCTGCGCCAATACCCGTAGGATACGAGATGTACGTCGCTCCTGAAAACGGAGTCTTAACAAGGCTTGTTACTTCCGAAAAGCTCACGCCTACTGACTCAGAAGAGGTTACTTTTTTGGGATTATTAGGGTAACGCACCTCCAAGGTCAAATCAGCCACGGCACAAAACTGCGCATGTTTAATAGTGCCATTATGAATGTACTCTTCAATGGCTTCAGGGGATTTCATCTTGGGAATGACCTCTTTAATGATAGAACTAAGAGAAATTTCCGAATCCTTATAGCCGTAACAGTAGCGATTAGAGAGCAAGTTAAGCTGGTAGAGGTTTTTCATTAGCTCAACCTCATTGCCTCCCACATGTATGCGGATTTCAGGCACCTCAGGAAAGCTTTGCTTGAGAGAAATCACCTCTTCTTGAAACACGGGATACACCTCCACGCTGTTTTGAAAATAGGGAAAAGCGTAAGTTTTGGATTCAGAAAAGGGTGCAAGGGTTTCAAGCGCGTGGTTTTTAAAATAAGCAGGTTTAAAAGAAATCTCTTCAATGGCCACATGGGGCGCCCACGAAAAGACCAACTCTTTAGAGCAGATCTCTTCGAGCAGTGCAAGGGTAATTTTTTTGACCCGCGTTTTGTAGGGAAAGTTATGAAAATGAGCAATGCGCTCCCCAATGAGAAAATTGCTCACACCAGGTGAAATGCCCAGATTTATAAGTCCAAAAAGTCCCTTAGTCTCAAAGGCCTCAGCATGGTCTTGCTGGGTAAAGCGTTGGGTTTTTAGCAACGTTTTGGTGTAAATATCACTAGCCAAATCCGCATAATGAGCCCCAAAAACAAGGGAAAGCTCCATGATAGGAAGATTAAAAGAGGGCACTGAAGCATTGATAAGCACATCGCAGTTTTTAAAGGTTTTAGCGTAGGCATCGGGGTTTTTAAACACACCCTCAAAATCCTCTACCTCCACAAACGTGCTACATTCCAAAAGCTCAGGGTTCCTAAAAAAAAGCGCCTCCGCCCGCTCTTTTGAGCGCACCACAAAGACAAAAGAAGGCGTCCCAAGAGCATTTTTGTGACACAGTTCAAACAAGGCACGCGCCATGACCACGCCCACTGCACCTACCCCAAAAAAGGCGATGTTCATGCTTTGTTTACTCTTCATTGTAAAGTCCTGCTTCTTTGAGGCGCTTGCGCAAGGTAAGCCGCGCCACACCCAAGGCTTCGGCCAACTTAGAGAGATTAGGAGTTGCCTCGTAGGCAACTTTAAGCCAAATTTGATTTAAAGCCCTATCGATTTCTCCATAAGCAATCCCTTGGTCCAATCCTTGGCGTAACGCCACTTCAAGCTGTTGTGTCCAGTCTTCCACCATGCTCTCTTTTTGCGCAAAATCTTTAACTTTGAGCATCCCTTTTTGGCGGTTCAAGCACGCCCCAAAGACAGCATTGCGAAGCTCGCGAATGTTGCCGCTCCACACACGGCGCTGTAGAGTTTCAAGGGTTTCAGCGCTTATGCCCGCTATCTCTACATGTAAGCTTTCGTTAGCCTTGGCAATAAAATGCGACACCAAAATAGGAATGTCTTGCGCACGCTCTTTTAAAGAGGGTACTTCGATGCTAAGCATCGCCAAGCGAAAGTACAAATCCTCCCGAAATACCTTAGCCTCTATTTTTTCACGCAAATCAATGTTTGTGGCACTCACAATGCGCCCTGAAAAGACTTTATCTTCCTTTCCCCCCATACGACGAAATTGGCGTGTCTCTAAAAAACGCAGTAATTTCCCCTGCGCCAAAGGCTCTAACTCCCCAATCTCATCCAAAAAAAGCGTCCCCTCGCCCACTTGCTCCGCGTAGCCTACGTGCTGGGTTTCTGCGCTGGTAAACGATCCTTTTTCATGCCCAAACAGCTGGCTTTCAAAAAGTTCCAGTGGAATGGCCGCGCAGTTAAGGGCTACAAAAGGATGTTTTGCCCGTGAAGAATTTTGGTGGATAAGTCCTGCAATGAGCTCTTTGCCTGTCCCTGTTTGCCCGTGGACGAGCACACTTAGATCATTGTTGGCCGCCAAGCCAATGCGCCGATAAATCTCTTTCATGGTCTCATAGGAACCTATGAAACTTTCTCCGTCGCGCTCGTGCACAGGAGAGGCTTCTTCTTTGGCGTGCTCTTCATAAGGCGCCACAAGCTCCATGAGTGCCTCTTCGTCAAAGGGTTTTTTTAAGATGTTTTGCACCCCGAGCTTAGACGCTTCGATCATGTTTTGCGCGGTGGTATACGCGGTCATCAAAATGATAGGCATTTGGGAAGTTTTTTTAAGCTCACGAATAATGTCGATGCCACTAAGCTCCACCCCCAACTGCACATCCACAATCAGTAGTTCAATCCCCTGTGAGCTCAGGGTTTCGCACAACTCTGCTTCGGTACCATCAAAGGCAATGGATTCGTGCCCGTGGCGTTTTAAAATCTTTGCAACCGAATACCGAATATCAGGCTGGTCATCAATCACTGCTATGCGCACGTGCACTCCTCTAAAGGTAAAAAAAGATGAAAGGTAATGGTATTTTCTTGTTGTTCCACTTCCATGAATCCGTGGTTAAGATAAACGATTTTATACACCGTAAAAAGTCCTAATCCCGAGCCCTCTTTTTTGGTGGTGAAAAAGGGTTTGAAAAAGTTTTTACGCACTGCTTCAGGGACAGGATTGCCCGTATTTGAGACACCGACGTGCACTTGCTTTCTTCCTTTTCGCTCCAACACTACAAAAATGGTTGTCCCCTCAAAGGCGGCTTCAATCGCATTGGAAAGAAGGTTCACAAAAATCAAATGCAACGCCTCGGGGTCAAAGGGCACACAAAAGGCCTCTGTTGCATTCACCTCTACATGTAAGGCTTTTTGTTTTATCTTTTTAGAAAGCCGCTCGCGCACTTCACGCACAATGGGATTGATGGAACTCACTACCCCTGAAGCCGCCACAGGCCGCCCCAAAGAGAGAAAATCACTCACTTGGCCATCCATCCGCGCCAAGGTAGTATGGATGATAGGCAAATCTTCTTTGTCGGGCAAACTTTCTCTAGGCAACAGCAATTTCAAAGGCTGAAGCAGGTTTTTAATCTCATGGGCAAAGGAGGCACTAATCTCGCCAATTGCATGCAATGAGTGCAAAATCCGCGCATCTTTTTCCTCTTTTTTTAAGGTCGTGATGTCTAAAATGGTCGCCACATAGTTTTCCTGAATGTGCTCAATGCGCAAAAGTAGCGATAATGTACTTTTGCCATCATTGTATGCCGAAGGGATGGCAATGGTTTGCACCTCTTCTTCCATAATTTCTTTAATTTTTTCTGCGATTTTAGGAAAAAATGTTTGATTTTCCAATACGTTTACACGTAGAGGATGGTTGTTGTGAAACTGCACGTGCATCTGCTTGTCAAAAATGATGATAAGTGTGTCTACCTTTGATAGGATAGAATGGTAAAACTCTTTGAGTTTCTCCTCGTGTTCTATGGCGTTTCGGATGTCGTGCATCAACGCCGTAGTCGTCTCTAAAAGCACAGTGATTTCATCTTTTTCATCGCCTTCATAGGGAAGAATCTTCTCCCACGTTTTATCGGCAACAGCTTGGGTGTTATTAACCACCAAATTCAAACGGTCAATGGTCTTGACAACAAAATACCGCGCAATCACAAGCGCAACAACCCCAAATCCAATCATCAATAAAATCTGCACAAAAAACATCTCGACAATGAGTTCAAATAACGACTGTTTTTTAAGCTTTAACGCAAAAAAACCCAACATGACCCCGTCTTTATAAAGCGGTATCATTTCGTATTGAGGCTGGTTAACAAATTCACTTCCCATCCGAAAGTTTTCCGTATCCGTATGGGCAACCACTATTTTATCAGGCTTAGTGAATCCTGCTTGCTCAATGAGCTCAGAGCCCGTGAGACTTTTGAGAAATTTAAAAATCTCCCAACGGTTGTCGGTCAAAATAAAATCACCCACATACGCAGAATTAGAGAGAATGGTAGTTTGAATCAAATCATCAATGAGCCTATCGGCTTGGTTTTTGGCCATATCTAGCGAGAGCACGATGGCGATAGAAGAGATACACCCCACCAAAAAAGTAATCAGTACAGCCAGCTTGATTTTAAGCGAAAAGCTCTGGACAAACCGGATAAACCGTTTTACCATCCTAATGCCGTTCCAAGTACTCAATCATCTGGCGCACGGGTTCATAATCTTGCGTTGAGGGCACGTCAAAACGGTCAAGCCCCATTTTGGCTAAAATTTCTCGCCCTTGCTGGCTCATGTGCATCGTAGAGAGGGTTTTTTGAAGCTCTTGAAAGACCGCTTCACTCAACCCTTGGCGCACTGCAATGGGCGAATTAGCAAAAGGTCCCAAAATCTGAATCACTTTGAGCTTTCCTTTAGCCTCAGGGTATTTTTCCATAAATGTGTGGTACACAATACTATCCACACTGGCTCCATCCACAAAACCTTCCAACACTGCTTTAATGGACTCACCGTGTTCAAAGGTGTAAATGGAGCGGTGAAAAAAATCATCAACACCAAAGCCATTGGTATAAAGGTAGTATTTAGGCGCAATGGAACCCGAATTTGAATCTGGATCTGTAAAGGCAAAAATCTTGCCTTTAAAATCATCCAATTTTGTAAAAGGTGCCTCTTTTTTAACAATCGTATACGAATAGTACTGGTCTGCCCCTGCCACAATAGGAATCACCAAAAGCTTGCCTGTATTGTTTTGTTCAAGCTTTGTATAGGTGGAATTGCACACGTACGCCACATCTACGGTTTTATTTTCCATTAACGAAACCATTTGGGCGTAGGTTTTGGAAAAAATTACCGATACCCCAAGAGGAGTGTGTTCCTCCAAATACTGCTCTAACTTCATAAAATTTTCCAAATCATCCTTAAAGACCGTGCCCGTGAGCCCTAGGGTAATATTGGGCGCAGCACTTGCCAATACTGGAACAAAAAGGCACAAGAGTGCCATGGTAAGTTTTTTACAGGTGGTGGTAAATTTTTTACCGATTTTCATGAAATTTTCCCCTTAAGGTGACTTTAAATCCCTAAATTTAGGGATTTGAATTTTTGGAACGCTTTTTGCCTATAGGAGATTGTACATGAGATTGTGTTTATCTTTCTTTAAAGGAGTCCACGATGGAATTATTGTGGGATGTTCGGGTTTCACTCGACGTGTTTTTGGGAGGATTGGGCGTAGGCGCCTTTATCTTTGGTGCGATTTTGTTCTATATGGGATCGCAAAAGTATGCTTCTACCATCAAAAAAGCGATGGTAATTGCACCCGTGTTGGTCATTGCAGGGCTACTACTACTCCTAACGGAGCTTGGAAGACCCCTTAACATTATCATGACGGCAATTCACATTAATCCAACGTCAGTAATGTCCATTGGTATCTTCTTGCAAGGTATTTTTACTGCTTTGGCTGTATGGATTGCTTTTCTTGCGCTCACCAAAGGTGTTGAAGCAGTTTCGAGCACACTAATGTATGTAGGTGCAACACTAGCTGGCCTTATTGGTTTTTACCACGGCATGTTGCTTGCAGGTATTGGCATTGAGCCTTGGAATGGTGCAATTCCTGTAATGTTTATGGTCTCTTCTATGCTAGGTGGCGCGATGGTGGCGCTCTTGTTGGCTTTTGGAAGCGATGAGTTTGATGCTATTTTGGAAAACTTTAAAGTTGCCGTTATTGGAAACGCACTCATCACCCTTAACCTTGCCATTATCGTAGCGTGGATCTATTCCCTCGCACTCAATGACTTAGCCTCTAAAACCATGTACAGCACTTTGTTTGGTAGCTTTGGCATGGAGCTTTTCATTGCGATTGCAGGTTTAGTGATTCCTCTTGTGCTTTTCACGATGGCACTAATGAAAAAAGCGACCCTCAAATCTGTCGTTATCCCAGCGAGTGTTCTTTTCCTTGTGGGAAGTTTTGTATTAAAAAATCTAATTGTCTATCTCGGGCAAGCGGTCTAAGGAGTCAATAATGAGTATGAATCGACGTGATTTTATCAAAACCTCTGCAGCAACAGCAGCAGTTGCGGCAAGCACCTCTGTTTTTACCCCCAAAGCGGAAGCAAAAACAGGTGAATTGGCGTATGAAGGCGAAGCAGGAAAATGGGTAGGCTCTACCTGTCAAGGCTGTACAAGTTGGTGTGCAGTCCAAGGACTAGTCGTGGATGGCAAAGTCGTCAAGATGCGCGGCAACCCCAATTCTGCCAACGGCGGACGCATCTGTCCTCGCCCACACCTTGCCCTTCAGCAAGTGTACGACCCAGACCGTGTCAAACAACCTATGAAACGCACCAACCCCAAAAAAGGACGTGGTGTTGACCCTCAGTTTGTACCTATCTCTTGGGATGAGGCCATTAACACCATTGCAGATAAAATTATGGACCTTGTTAAAACCGACGAAACCCATAAATTTTGTCTTTTCCGTGGTCGCTATACCCACATGAACGACATTCTTTACGGAAGTTTCCCTAAACTTATTGGAAGCCCAAACAACATCTCGCACAGTTCCATCTGTGCTGAAGCGGAAAAATTTGGCCGTATGTATACCCGAGGCTACTGGGGATACGCCGATGCAGACCTTAACAACACCGAATACTTTCTTGCATGGGGATGGGACGGGGTTGCTTCTAACCGCCAAACCCCTTGGTTTATGAAAAAACTGGGCGAACTTAACAAAAATGGTCGTATGACTGTCATTGATCCCCGCATGTCTGCCACAGCTGCAAAAGCGAGCCGATGGCTACCCATCATCCCAGGAACTGATAGCGCCTTAGCAGTTGCCATTGCCCACGTTATCATGAGCGAAGGTTTGTGGAACAAAGGGTTTGTAGGTAACTTTGCGGACAATAAAAACTACTTTGTTTCTGGAGAGCTTGTGCCTGAAACCGCAGGCGAAGAAAACACGCCTGTTGTCTTCAACGAAATCCACACCCACGGCGTAGTGAAGTGGTGGAATCTTGAAGTGTTTAACCGCACTCCTGAGTGGGCAGAACCCATCACAGGAATTAGTGCAGAAGACATCCGTAAAGTAGCGCGCGAATTTGCCGCAGCAGGAAGCAAAGCAATCTCTTGGGTAAGCCCAGGGGCGTGCATGCAAGTACGTGGGGCGTATGGATCTTTTGCTGGCGAAGCCCTTAATGGTCTTGTAGGCTCCATTGAGTCCGTCGGGGGTATGTTTGATGGCTCTGGTGCCCCTTCTAAAGGTGCGGCCAAGGTGGATGGCTACCAATCAGAACAAATTGCAGCGGCTGCTAAACGCAAAAAAATCGACAAACGCGGCACACCACAGTTTGCTGCCCTTAACAAAAAAAGTGGTGGCGGGGTTGTTACCCAGCGTGTGGCTAGCTCAATCCTAGAAGAAGATCCGTATGATTTGAAGCTTGCAATGGGGTACTGGAATAACTTTGTATTCTCTATTAATGGTGCAGACGTGTGGGAAAAAGCGATGGAAAAATTGCCTTTTTACATCCACATTACCCCTAACTTTGCTGAAATGACCATGTACGCTGACATCGTACTTCCTACTAAACTTCACATGTTTGAACGCTGGGGATATACCAAAGGCAGCCAAAACATGCGTGGCTATCTTACCATGCACCAACCCATGATTAAATCCCATGTGGATGGCCGCACGGATGAGACAGAAATTCCGTTCATGATTGCCCAAGCACTGGCTAAAAAAGGGTTTACTGACCCCCTTCGCTGGATGCAAGACAACTTTAAAGACCCCGTTACGGGCAAAACCCCTGAAACGCCTGAAGAGTTTGACCTTTTTGCCGTAAAACGTGCCACACAACCCATTTGGGATGGCAGCAGCAACAGCAAAGGCGACACCATCAACAGCTGGGAAGAGTTGCTTGAAAAAGGGGTGTGGACATCTAAGCCTTATCCTATTGGCAAAAAAATTGACAATTTCAAAACCGCTACAAAGAAATTTGAGTTCTACAGCGAAACCTTGAAAAAAGTCATGGAAGACCATGCAGAGAAAAATGGCATCACAGTGGATGAAGCTTTTGAAGCGGCGAACTATACATGTAGAGGTGAGCTTGGCTATGTAGCCCACTATGAGCCACCTGTGCGTCACGGGGACGCGGCAACGTATCCTCTCATTTTTGCTGAACACCGCTCACGCCTTAACCGTGAAGGCCGAAGCCAAAATACTCCTTGGTACTACGAAATGAAAGACGTAGACCCAGGTGATGAAGCGTTTAAAGATGTCACCAAACTTAACCCAATCGATGCGAAAAAATACGGCCTCAAAGATGGCGATAAAATTCGCATCACCTCCGTACAAGGCAGTATCGAGAGCGAAGTAAAGCTTTGGGAAGGCACACGTCCTGGCGTTGTCATTAAATGCTACGGCCAAGGACATTGGGCATACGGACGGGTCGGTTCTGAAGTATTTGGTTCGAAGCCACGCGGTGGCAACAATAACGAAATTCACGCGTACGATTACGAGCGCTTGAGTGGCTCTACGCCACGACACGGTGGTGTTTCACGTGTTAAAATCGAAAAGATTTAGGGAAGGATAAACTATGGCAAAAAAATATGCAATGATTATCGACCTCCACCAATGTGTAGGTTGTGGCGCGTGTGACCTCGCGTGCAAAAGTGAAAACAATACGCCCGAGGGAATTAACTGGGCCCACCATTTTACAGAAATGTCAGGAACCTTCCCTAAGGTGACCTACAAGCACGTGCCTACGCTGTGCAACCACTGTGAAGACGCGCCGTGTGTGCGTGTGTGTCCTACACTGGCGATGCATTATGGCAAAGACGGTCTTGTAACGCACGATCCAAGCATTTGTATCGGGTGCAAAAGCTGTATGTTGGCCGATCCTTATGGGGTTATTAGCTATAACCCTAAAGACGCCTTTAGTGACTACACAAGTGACACAAGCGTGGCTATCAAGGGTGGCTCGTTCTCCAAAAAAGAACTTAGCGACCGCACCAACGCACCATTCCCTAACTTCAACGCGGCGCGTGGGGCGAATGATTATGAAGCCATTCGTGGCAAAGGGGCCGTTGAAAAATGTACCTTCTGTGACCACCGTGTTGAAAAGGGCCTTGCCCCTGCGTGCGTAGTAGCGTGTCCAGCGGATGCGCGTATTTTTGGCGACATGAATGACGCTAAAAGCGAAGTGGCTACCATTCTTGCGGCTAACAAACCGACGGTATTGCTTCCTGAAAAAGGAACAAAACCCAAGGTATTTTATGTGGGCAACTACAGCCAAGGAAGTTACAACCGCTAGTTTTTTTCGCCTCCGATTTGTAAAAATCGGAGGCATCTTCTCATAATTGTGTTATGATTATTTTTACCTAGATTTGGGCAATCTTCTCAAAGGATTTTACGATGCGCATTCTTCTCCTTGTGGCATGTTTTGTGTTTACGCTTTTTAGTGCTGAGCTTACCTATTCGGGTTCTTCCACCATCGGCCAGACATTTTTTCCCGTACTTGCCAAACAGTTTGAACAAAAATCATCCCACAAATTTACCAGCATCGAAAGCCCAGGTTCTGGGCGAGGAGTTGCAAACCTCATCGCAGGACAAGCAGACATCGCTGGCATTTCTAGCCCCGTTTCTGCTGCCATGCGCGAAGCTAATTTGCGCTTTTTTATCGTCGGGTATGACGCCATTGCGGTCATCACCCATGCTTCTAATCCTGTTAAATCTCTGACTATGCAACAACTTGCCGACATCTTTGCAGGAAACATCACTAATTGGAAAGAGGTGGGTGGAAATGACCTCGCCATTGATGTAGTGGTGGAAATTTTAGCCGACAAGCGGGCAACACAAATTGTCTTTACCGAAATCGTCTTTAACACCAAAACCCTCATTGGCACTTACGCGCCTACTATCACTGAAATTGATATGCCTGCCCAAATGGCCGAATATGTGGCCAAAACCCCTGGAGCTATCGCTCCGGTGAGCATGGTTTTTGCCACAAGCCAATCGGGGCTTTCGTTTGTGGCCGTAGGCGGGGCTGAACCCACCAATGACGCCATCGCCAATGGCACCTACCCCATTTCACGTCCTTTGGTGCTTCTAACCAAAGGCAACCCCTCTTTACATGTAAAAGAATTTTTAAACTACGTCTACACCAAAGAAGCACAAACCGAAATTAACAAATCCTTTGTGTCTGCTAGAGAAGGAGAGTAACATGGGGCTCAAACTTACACTGGTCACCAAAATCTTTTTGCTTGTGTTTTCTTTCTTTTTGATGTTTGGGCTTTATGGCACGGTTGTGACCGTCTCTTTTTTCTTTTCTGAGCGCCAAATCCAAAGCACGTTTAATGCTATTGAAACAGAAGTAGAGAGCCAAATTAAAGAGCTAGAAGACCTCAATGAAGTCCAGCGCTCCATTACATACTACACAGGGTTAAAAGCTATTTTAGAGCGTATGCAAACCTCCCAACAACACTACGCTTCCTTGCAAGATGGAGCCTACTATCTTGATTTTGAACGCTTTTTGGCTAAAGCAAAAGAGTTCTCCCAGTGCGATACATGTAAAGCACAGCTTGACACTATCGCCAACGATTTTTCACAAATGGATAGCCTTATTATCCAAAACCAAGACGAACGGGCGCGCCAAATTTCTCTGGTGACATTGCGTCCAAAACTTACCGCGCTTGTTGATGAGGTTGGCGCTATTATTCTTAACAATGAGGCGCACCGTACGGACGTTATCGCCAAAGCCCTTGTCATTCAGCGCCACACCTTGGAAGGAGTGGAAACTCTCAAAGAGCGCAACGATGCTCTCAATAAAACCATGACCATTTTAAATGTTTTGGCCATGGGTGTGGCGGCTGTGATGCTCTTTTTGGCAGTCTTTTTCCCGCGGATTTTGGTTGCTCAGCTCAAAGTTTTTGCGAAAGCTTTTAGTGGCATGTCACAGGGGGACTTTACAGGAAAGCTTGACTTTAAAGGAAGCGATGAAATCTCCAATCTTGGCACTTTGTTTAATACGATTGTCCAAACCCTCAGCTCAAAGCTGGGTCTTGTAGTCAACACCTCCAAAGAGGTCAAATCCGTAGCAACCGTGGTTGATAGCACGGCCAAAAACCTTGAAGCCACCGCTAAATCCATGCTAGAACAAACCAAAACCATCACAACCCGCAACCATGCCATTGCCAACATTAGCGAACAAATCGACACCACTACCACCAAAACCATTCAAGAATCCCAAGAACTTCTTAAAACCAACGCGGCTTCCATTGTCAAAGTGACCGCTGCTCTTAAAGACTTAGAGCGCGTTTCGGTAGATTCGGCACAGATGATTGACCTCGCCCGCTCCTTGGAAAACGCCACCACCGAAGTGGCTACCATTTTACTAAGCATTGAAGACATTAGCGACCAAACCAACCTTCTCGCTCTTAATGCCGCCATCGAAGCCGCGCGCGCAGGAGAACACGGGCGCGGGTTTGCAGTTGTTGCCGATGAAGTGCGTCACCTAGCCGAAATGTCCCAAAAAGCTACCACCAACATCGAACACATCGTCTCCATGATTCGCGCTTCGGCCAAAGACGTCTCATCCAACATTGAACAAAACGCATCAAGCTTACAGCACGTCATTGGCGACACCCAAGAAGCGTTACAAGCCTTTGAAGTCACCAATGATGGCGTTAAGGCCCTTGAAAAAGACTTGCTTGGCGTGCAAGCGTACTCCAAAGACCAACGCACCCAAACCAGTGCCATTGTTTCTGTGACCGAAGGACTTTCTAAAGAAGCTTCTTCCATGGAAAGCGTTACTTCCAAGATGCTTTCCCTAGCTTCCAATCTTAATGATTCTGCAGCACATCTTGAGGAAAACCTTCGCGCCTTTACCCTTTCTAAATAATCACTTCCCTCCTTGTGCTACACAAGGAGGGCTTCTTTTGCTATAATGACCTTCTTTCTTATCTCACAATATAAAACACTTAAAACAACACACAGGAGGCTTTATGGACAGTAGTCCCAAAACAACAATGCTCAAACCGGTGTTTATCCCCTCGGTTGTCATTCTTTGTATTTTAGTGCTCTACGCCGCACTCATGCCCACCCACGCGGGCGAGGTATTTAACGGTGCAAAGGAACTCCTTGCAGAAAAATTTGGGTGGTTTTACATGCTCAGTGTGGGTATTTTCACCCTTTTTGTGGTTTTTTTGGCGGTCTCTCCCTATGGTCGGTTTAAATTAGGACCAGACCAATCAAAGCCAGCTTACTCTTACCTTTCGTGGTTTGCGATGCTCTTTTCAGCGGGCATGGGGATTGGTCTTATGTTTTGGAGTGTGGCCGAACCTGTGATGCACTACACCTCTCCACCTGTGGGCGAAGGAAGTACCATAGAAGCCGCACGCGAAGCCATGCAGATCACCTTTTTTCACTGGGGGATGCATGCATGGGCTATTTATGCGGTTGTGGGGTTAGTGTTAGCCTACTTTTCCTTTCGCCACGGGCTTCCCCTTTCTATTCGTTCTGCGCTTTACCCACTCATTGGAGAGCGCATCTATGGAGGTATCGGACACAGCGTTGACACGGTTGCGGTCCTTGGCACCATCTTAGGTGTGGCCACGTCGCTAGGCTTTGGAGTCTTGCAAATCAACTCAGGGCTTAATTATCTCTTTGATATTCCTGTGGGCATCACTACCCAAGTCATTCTCATTGCCCTTATCTCTGCTATTGCAACCGTATCGGTCATACTTGGCCTTGATGGGGGCGTTAAACGCCTTTCGGAACTCAATTTGTACCTCGCGGGGCTTTTGTTGCTCTTTGTTATTTTGGCGGGGCCAACCTTTTTTCTTTTTAGTGCCCTCGTGCAAAACATTGGAGCGTACCTCAGTGGTATAGTTTCCATGACTTTCAACCAACACGTCTACGACAGCACGCCATGGATGGGATGGTGGACGCTCTTTTATTGGGCGTGGTGGATAGCGTGGGCCCCTTTTGTGGGCATGTTTATCGCCCGTGTTTCAAGAGGACGCACCATCCGTGAATTTATCGCGGGCGTGCTTTTTGTGCCTGTAGGCTTTACCTTTGTCTGGATGACTGTTTTTGGCAACAGCGCTCTTGACGCCATTATGAACAAAGGAGCCGATGCTCTTTCGGCTGCGGTTTCTGCGGATGTTTCCACTGCCTTGTTTCAATTTTTGGAACTGTTTCCTTTCTCGGGCATCACTTCAGTGTTGGCGGTGCTTTTAGTGGTGACATTTTTTGTGACTTCTTCGGATTCGGGCTCTTTAGTAGTGGACACCATCAGCTCAGGCGGTAAAGACAACAACCCTGTGTGGCAACGCATCTTTTGGGCCGTACTTGAAGGGGTTGTGGCCGCGGCCTTACTCATCGCTGGAGGGCTTGGAGCGCTGCAATCAGCGTCCATCGCCATCGCGCTGCCTTTTGCATTGATTATGCTTGTGGCGTGTTGGGGCTTGTGGCGCGCGTTGCACCTTGAGGCGATTCGCTATGAGAGTTTACAGCACCACATGAACGCAGGACGCCATGGCAAAATCAGTGGTACGTGGAAATCACGGCTCAGTCGGCTTATCGAGTTTCCTTCCGTGGAAGAGACCAGACGTTACATTCGTAAAGATGTGGTCAAAGCCATGCTTTTGGTAGAAAAAGAGCTTGAAGACCACCACTGGGAAGTGGACATTAACCATGATGACACCAAAGGAGTTGCAACGTTTAGGGTTGAACACTCAGGTGATATGGATTTTATTTATGAAGTGCGCATCAAAACGGGCGACACCCCCACCTTTGCCTTCCCTGATTCTGTTAATCCTTCAAGAGCCCAGAAAAAATACGGGCGCGCGGAAGTCTACTTGCAAGATGGCAACAAGGCGTACGACATCTACGGCTACGATGAAGACGTCATCGCCACGGACATCATCGACCAGTTTGAAAAACACCGCCACTTTTTACACAATACTTCCAGTCTTAATCCTGCTATTCCTATCGAGTGAGACACTGGCCCTGTAAAGGGCCAATCTCCTTTACATGTAAGGGTTTAGTAACCCTTTTGCGTTACACTTTTTTATGAAGATACTTCTCTTTACCGACACCCTATGCGACACCAACGGCGTGTCGCGCTTTTTGCAAGACCTTGGCACCCACTGCCCTGCCTTTCATCTTGTCACGGCAACGCGTAAATCTTGCAACCTTCCTTTTAAAAACTGGACAAACCTTCCTGTACGCCTACGCCTTGCCATGCCTTTTTACCCCCAACTTGACCTTAGTTTTCCCTCTTACGCCCACGCCAAAACTTTGTTTGAAACCTTTGACCCCGACCTTGTGCATGTCTCCACGCCTGGCCCCGTTGGTTTGCTTGGACGCGCCTTGGCACGCAAATACCACAAACCCCTTGCAGGGGTGTACCACACCGATTTTCCTTCTTACGTGCACAACAACCTGCCCCTTTGGGGGTTAAAACGCCTCACCCAAATGTCTATGCGTTGGTTTTACAAACCCTTTTCTTTGCTCTTTGCCCGTAGTCAAAGTGAAATCCCCAAACTCCAACCCCTTCTTCACAAAACCCTCACACTATTTAAAGCCGGAGTAGACACACAGGTATTTACGCCCTTAGCCCTCCCCAAAGAAGCGCGCTTGACCCTGCTGTACGTGGGGCGCATTAGTCCTGAAAAAAACATAGGATTTTTGTGGGAAGTGTGGGAAATCCTCCAAAACCTCTTAGGCCCTCAGGCGGTGCAGTTGTGGTGCGTAGGGGAATGTACCCATCCGCTTTTGCGCACCCAAGGAGAGGCGCTTGGGGTGCATTTTTTGGGAAAACAACCCAAAGAAGCGTTGCCTGCTTTGTATGCCAAAGCCCATTTGTTTGTTTTTCCCTCACTCACCGAAACCCTAGGGCAAGTGGTGCTTGAGTCGTTGTCCTGCGGCACGCCTGTTGTCGTTTCTGACCAAGGGGGCCCGCGCACTATTTTGGCAAGCACTACTCGCCCTTGTGGACTCATTCTTTCTACACGTTTTTCCTCCACGTGGGCACATGCCATTAAATCACTTTTATTAAATGAACCTAGGCTTTCTGCGATGGCAGAAGCAGCGCGTGCAGAAAATTACGACATTAAGACGAGTGTTGAAGATTTTTTAGCAGTACATGTAAGGATGCGCAAAGAAGAAGCCGAGCCCGAAGGCTCGACGAAAGAAGAAGGTTAGACGAAAATAAACACACCCACCAATAAAACAGCGATGTAAAGGGCACCAAATACGCCACCAAGGAGCCAAAAAGTTCCTGTTGGAATAAAGCGTGAACCAAACCAAATCGGTGATGGTCCTGTAGCATACGGAGTTAAAATACCCATGATACCCAAGGTACCAGCCATCAAGATACTAAAGGGAACCAATTGCTCAGGCGCAATCATCTGCACAGCAATCGCCATGAAAAGAGGCAAGAGTGCTGTAGTGTGTGCTGTAACAGAAGCAAAGAAGTAGTGAAGCACAAAGAAAATGAGAAGCATAGAAAGCATCAAGACGGTGGGTGTCATACCTACCAAGTAACCCTCAAGTCCTGTACCCATCCATTTAAGCACACCCGTTTTACTAAGCCCAGAGGCCATCGCCACCAAGGTCGCAAACCAAATCAAGATGTTAAAGGCTTCTTTATTAGAAAGCACGTCATCCCATGTAATGACGTTAGTAAGTACCATCACCGCTACAATCGCAATCGCCGCGGTTGTACCATGAATACCCACTTCTTTTCCAAAAATCCACAACACAAGGGCCACAACGGCAAGTACACCCATCAAAATCTCTTTGCCTTTAATCCCGCCCAAGGTTTTAAGCTCAGCTGCTGCCCACGCTGGAGCCTCAGGAGAGGTTTTTTGGGTTGGTGGGTAAATCACATAAGTGATGAGTGGCACCAATAAAAACAAAGGCAACATTAAAGGAATCATAATTGAAGCCCATTGTCCCCATGTAATGACCGCATTACCTGTGCCCTTAGCAATCAAATCGACCGCCAAAAGGTTGGGCGCAAGCGCGGTGAGAAACATAGAGCTTGTCACACACGTAGAGGCAAGAGCAACCCACGTAAGGTAAGCACCAAGTTTGCGTGGCTCATTATCTGGGGTAGAGTTAAAAATAGGAGGAATGTTGCTAGCCACTGGATAAATAGTACCCGCACTACGCGCTGTGTTAGAGGGCATAAAAGGGGCAAGGATTAAATCTGCAAAGGCGACCGCATAACCAAGACCCAAAGAGCTTTTGCCAAGGTATTTTACTAAAACCAGTGAAATACGTCGTCCAAGGCCCGTCTTTTTATAACCAAGGGCAAACATGAACGCCGCAAAAATGAGCCAAATAACCGTGTTAGAAAAACCCGATAAAGCCCACTTGATATTTTCCGATGATTTTGGGTCAATAAGCCCAAGCACCGCCACAAGCGAAATTCCCGTAAAGCCCACAAGTGCGGCTGGAATAGGCTCAAGCACAAGACCCACTACCACACCCATGAAAATAGCGAAGAATTTCCACGCTTCAGGGGTTAGCCCTTCGGGTGTTGGCATAAACCAAAACACCGCCACGACCGCCACAGGGGCGATCATCTTCCAAATTTTTGGTGACATACGATCTCCTTTAAAGATTTGCATTCTGGTGACCATTATAAATTAAGATATGGGATATTATTGAGACTTTTTTGGGGTTTTCTTCAGTAAAATCTTAAGAAAATATTTTAAAAAGTGCTTTTAATTATTTTGTTTTAATGCCACCAACTGCTCTGGAGGCATGGGCTTGGCATATAAATAGCCTTGGACCAAATGGCATCCCTCCTTTTTCAAAAACAACGATTGCTCTGGTGTCTCTACTCCCTCGCCAAGGACCTCCAAGTGAAGGTTCTTGGCTAAGGCTATAATGGCCTTCACAATCGCGCAATCTTCTTCGCTACGAGGGGTATCTTTAACAAAAGAACGGTCAATTTTGAGCTTATCAATGGGCAACTGTTTTAAGTAGCTTAAGGACGAATAACCCGTACCAAAATCATCTACTGAAAGCTTAAACCCTGCTTTTTTAAGAGCCAATAACTTACTGATACTCTCTTGGGTATTTTTCATAACAAAACTTTCTGTCACTTCTAGCTCTATGCACGAAGGTGCAATCTTTTCGTGTTTACATAGGGCTTGCATTGCTGAAACAAAGCTCTCTTCTTCGATTTGAAGGGTTGAGATGTTAATGGCAAGGGTTCCTTTAAACGCCCCAGTTTCTTGCCAAAGCGCTAATTGCTTTAAAGATTCTTCAATAATCCACCACCCAAGTGGCACGATAAACCCACTCTCTTCTGCCCTAGGGATAAACGCATAAGGCGACAAAAGCCCTCGAGTAGGATGTTGCCATCGCACCAAAACCTCTGCCCCAACAACGCTTAAATCTGACAAATCAAATTGAGGCTGGTAATGCAACACAAAGGCATCTGATTCAAGGGCTTCTTGAAGCTCTTTATCTAAGGTATCCATGTTGATAATGTGTTCTGTCAAGGCTTTCGCATAAAGAGCAACCTGATTTTTGCCCAAATTTTTTGCCTCGTGCAAAGCGGTGTCAGCATTTCTAAAAAGCTCTTCGGTGCTCTTAGCATCAGAGGGAAACAACGAAACCCCGACACTTGCCTTTACATGTATCACCCTTCCCTCAACCCTAAAAGGCGTTCTTAAACTCTCAAGCCAAGCAATCCCGTGTGCATAAGCATGGTCTGTATCTGAGGTGATCATTACAAATTCATCTGCCCCCATACGCGCAAGAAAGCCCACGTCTTGGGCAAAATCCCTAAATCGAGCTGCCACCGCCTCGATGAGCTTATCTCCAAAACTGTGCCCATGCACATCATTGACCCGTTGAAAATGGTCCAAATCCAAAAACAACAGCGCCACTTTTTTGGTGTAAAAAGGCTTTGCAAGTTCGTCTTTTAGGCGAATACGGTTTGGAAGTTTTGTTAGCGGGTCATAGTGGGCTAGAAAAGTGATGGCTTCTTGGGCTTCTTTACGCTCGCTGATGTCTTTATGTGTTCCTGCTAGGCGCAACGGTTCTCCTGTTTTTTCGTCACGTTTTACCACGGCACCTGAACTTTCAATCCACACCCAACGGCCATCACGGTGGCGCATCCGAAACTCAACAACATAAGAGGCAAATCCTACCATCGCTTTGGCGATAGCCTCTTGGGCAAGGGTTTTGTCCTCCGGATGCAAGAGGCTTAACCAGTCCTCAACCTCGCCTTTTAAATTTTCTCGCGTAAGTCCCAACATACTCAGCCACGTCTCGTTAACAAAATGTTCTTTGGTCACACAATCATAATCCCAATACCCAAGCCCTGCCCCTTGAATGACGTATTCTAAGCGCTGTTTTTGCTCTTTGAGTTGGGATTGAATGTGTTGGAGTGAGCGAAAGTGAGAAAGAATTAATCCGTATAACAACACCGTGGTTGTCACCACAAAAGCGAGGCCTTTGTACGTTTGCAAGACATTAAGCAGCGAAACATCATCAACAAAAAAGCCCAACACGGCATCGGAAAACAAAATCCAAAGCACGGCAAAAAGCGCATATACTCCAACAATGCGAAGGGAACCATGGCGAAAATTCACAGTGGACTCCTTGGAAAATAAGCTTTACATGTAAAGGTATTTTCTCTTTTTGCTTTTTAGCCGATAGGTTAAATTATAGCCTAAATGGCAACATAAAAACATCCCTTATTGCACTAATACCGCCGTATCAATTCTTTTTTAGAAATCTCATTTCCCACATTTTTGTACCAGTTCGTCATACCATGCTTCGTTATTGCGTGTGCGCTTGGTGCGCTCAAGGTTATCGCGAATTGCCTTGAGCTCGGCCTCTTCCATCAACATCAACACTTCATAATCGAGCGGTGTTGCGTGAGGGTCCGACTCGACAAGTGCGGCTATTTCTTGGGCTATTTCTGTTTTTTTGGGGTTTTCCATGCGAGATTCCTTATAGAACACTAAAATTTAGCTTTGGTTTACTCAAGGCTTGTATAATGGGCGCATTTTAACATACGAAAGGTTCTTTATGAAACACCTTAGTCTTGTCGCCCTTCTCGCCACGTCTTCGCTTTTTGCTGCCACCGATGCGCAAGTAATCGAATACTTCAAATCCCAAGTTCCCGAAAACATTAGCGTCACCATCGAAAGTCGCCAAACCCTTAGCGAACTTAAAGGCTACGACATAGTATCAACCAAGTTGAGTGATGGCACCCAAAGTCAGGTCATTACCTTATTTGCCAAAGACGGCTTGATGTTTCCTGACATCATTGACCTAAACTCTGGCGTCTCCATGAAACAATCTTTTGAACAAAAGCAATTGGGACAAAAGCTTGGCACCTTATACAAACAAGAGAGCAAAAACAACATTATTGCCCTTGGAAATGACAAAAACAAGCCCACTATGGTGGTTTTTTCTGACCCAGAGTGCCCTTATTGCCGCAACGAACTGCAAACTGTGGAAGAGCGCCTAAAGACCCACAACCTCCGCCTTATCCTCACGCCCGTCCACGATACAACGGCATTGCAAAAAAGCTACCTCATCTACCAAGGTGTAGCAAAAGCCAAAGATGACGCCACCAAAATCGCTCTTTTGCGTAAGTATTTTGACGAAGCAGCAACCGTAGATGCGACTGTTTCGGATGATAAGGTCGAACAAATGAACCAACTGCGCCGTAAGTACCTCCAAGCAGGCCTCAAAGGTGTTCCTTTTTATATCGATGAAAAAGAGCTTCTACAATAACTTCTTTTCTGTGGCTCAAAAGGCCACAGAATCCGAACTTTGTTAACACTCCATCAACCCACCCGTGTTATACTTTCCAAAACCTTTTAGGACCTTGCCATGAAGATTGCGATGATTGAGGATGACACCGAACTCGCCGAACTGTTGTGTGCTTTTTTAGCCCAATACAACCTCCACGTCACCAACTACGAAGACCCTTATCTTGGCATTAGCGCTTTAGCCATCACTCCATACGATTTGCTGATTCTTGACCTCTCCTTACCAGGCATGGACGGGCTAGAGATTTGCCGCGAAGTGCGCCAAAAAAGCGACATCCCCATCATCATCTCTTCCGCACGCAGCGATTTGGATGATAAGGTCATTGGCCTCTCTTTGGGAGCGGATGATTATCTGCCCAAACCCTACGCCCCCAAGGAGCTTTATGCGCGCATCCTCAGTGTTGCAAGGCGCTACAAAAAAGGAGTTCAAGACACCCCTGCTCCTGCTTCTGTTTTTACTCTTGATGAAAAAGCGGGGCTTATATACTTTCGCCAAACGCCCTTGAAGCTTACCCGTGCCGAATTTGAAGTTCTAGGTGCGCTAGTACACCAACACGGATGTGTGGTATCACGGGAACAGCTCATCGGTGCCGCGCCAAGCCTTGGCGAAGAGAGCGAAAGCCGAAGCCTAGATGTGCTCATCAGCCGTATTCGCGCTAAACTGGGCGAAAATTCTAAAGAACCCAAACACCTCCATTCGGTGCGCGGCATCGGGTACAGGCTAGCTGGATGAAGTGGTACCATAGCCTTTTTTTTAAAATCACGCTGATTTTTGGCATCGCTCTAGCAGGGCTTGTGGCAGTGGGAACAAGCTTTACTTTGCACCAAAAAAAAGAGCAATTGTTTGAAGTGCGCCGTTTTACCCAAAACCTCTTTCGTAGTGCCTACTCACCCCATTCTGGACAACTTGATACAGCTTTACTCGCTCAAGAGGGGTATGTAATCCCCGAAAATGCTGCATCTTTAGCACCCTTACTTAAAAACCTTTCTCCCACACCTTTTCGCCGCCAAGGAGAGATGGGACGGCGTATGCTTCCTTTGGAAATTGTTGCATTTAAAGGCAAACTCTATGCCTTGGTTTTTTCAAAAGAGGCATCCGTACACGTTTATGAGACTCCTTTTCACCCCTCACACCCCTTACATGTAAGTGTGTTTGGTCTCATTGGTCTGGCGTTGGTGTTTTTATATGTGTTAACTTTACGCAGCATTCGCCCCCTTTTGCCCCTGAAAGCGCGGATTGAAGCCTTGGCGGAGGGAGATTATACCCTACCTCCTCGCAGCCACAGCAAAGACGAGATTGGCGCCCTTGCTAATGCCTTTCATGACACGGTGCAAAAGATAAAAGACCTCAAAGAAGCGCGGCAACTGTTTTTGCGCAACATCATGCACGAACTTAAAACCCCCATCACCAAGGGGAAATTAGCCCTTGCCATGTTGGAAGACTCTCCTTATAAAACCAAACTTGACGTACTTTTTGACACCCAAGAACAGATGCTGGAAGAGTTCGCGCGCATCGAAAAACTAGGGGCGGGAGAGCTCACCCTCGTGCGTAAACCTTACCATTTGGATGACATTGTGGCCCAAGTGCGGGATTTGCTCCCTGATGAGTCCGCGCCTTTGGAGGTATCTGCCGACCCCCAAACCTTACATGTAGACTTTGATTTGTTTTGTGTGGCCCTTAAAAACATCACAGACAATGCCCTGCGCTACAGTACCGATGGACGCGCGCGCCTTACATGTAAAGGCACAACCTTATCCATCTCCAACCACGGCGACCCTTTGCCTCACCCTCTTGATTCTTACGCCAAACCCTATTTTTTAGGAGGCTCCAAACAAAAAGAATCCCGTGGCCTTGGCTTTGGACTTTACATCGCCCTAGCCGTTTTTCGCCTCCACGCTTTGCCTTACCACTACACCCACGAAGCAGGGGTTAGCACTTTTACCCTTGAACTTACTCCGGTGCTTTAAGTCCATGCACAAACTGGTACATGAGCACGGAAGCGGCCACGCCCACGTTGAAGCTTTTGATGCCTTCTTCCATCTCGATTTGCACGCACGTATCGCACACGGCTAACACCTCAGGGGAAAGCCCTTCCCCTTCATTGCCCACTACTAACACCCAACGTTTTGGTACGCGCACTTGGGCCAAGGCCGTTGCCTTAGGCGTTACTTCCGCGCCAAATACGTGATACCCCAAGGTTTTTAACGCCAAAATCGTCGCCACTGTGTCGTCGTACACATGGAACCTAAGCTGACTCACATGCCCCATGGAAACCCGAAGAACACGCCGCCCGTAAGGATGCGCACCTTGTGACGAACAGACTAATGAATCCACCCCAAGAGCCGCCGCACTACGCGCCATGACGCCTAGATTTTCACTCTTAGAGAGCATCGTACTCATGAGCACCCGCTCGCCCAGTGCATTAAGAGGCAAAGGTGACGGGCGAAGGCCATGCATCATGACATGGTGGTGCACCGTGTGGCCCACGATGCCTTCCATTACTTCACGGCTTGCCACAAAAAACGTTACGCCTTGCAAAGGCTCCAAGAGCGCACGTTCTTGTGCGTAAAAAGTAGGAGTGGCTAGGAGGCTTAAGGCTTGCACCCCTTGCTTTAAGAGCATGCACACCACCTTGGGACTATCGGCGATAAACTCTCCCTTGGCACTCACTGCCCCATCGCGCAAGGTGCGGTACAGGGCAAATTCGGGTGTGGCTAGGGTGGTGACTTCTGTGAGTTCCATCACCCTTCCTCCACAAGGCTCAAACTCACTTTGCCCCGCGCAAGGTCAATGCCGATGACACGGATGGCGGGCAAATACTGGTTCAAACTCACCACTTCCAAAGGATGCCCCACCCGCTTTGAGGAGAGTTTGGAGAGGTGAATCATCCCGTCATTTTTCAAGCCAATATCCACAAACACGCCAAAATCTACAATGTTGCGCACCACCCCTGAAACCACGCTCCCTTCTTCTAGCATCCCAATGTCGCTCACCCCCTCTTTAAACGGCAAGGGCGGCAAGGCCTCCCTGGGGTCAAAGCCTGGTTTTTGCAGCTCAAAAACGATGTCTTTGAGCGTTGCTTCGCCCGCGCCAAAGGTCGCCATAAGCCCTTCGGGCGAGGCATCTGGGTTTTTCAAGAGCGCCAGCGCAAGAGGGTAACTCTCAGGGTGCACGCCCGTGTTATCCAACGGACTTTTACCCTCTTTGATGCGCACAAATCCTGCGGCTTGCTCATAGGCTTTGGCCCCCAAGCCTTTTACCTTTAGTAAATCCGCCTTACATGTAAAGCGTCCATGGGCTTCGCGGTGAGCGACCATCGCCTTGGCGACTTTAGGGCCGATGCCTGCCACATACCCCAACAAGGAAACCGAAGCGGAGTTAGCATCTACTCCCACGCGGTTGACCAAATCTTGCGTCACGTCTTGGAGCTTTTTTTCTAGCTGTTTTTGGTCCACATCGTGCTGATACTGCCCAATGCCAAGGGCTTTGGGGTCGATTTTCACTAACGCTGCCATAGGGTCACGCAACCGCTGGGCAATGGAAATGGCACCCCGAATACTCACATCAAGCTGCGGGTACTCTTCCGAGGCAATCTTAGAGGCCGAATAGACCGATGCACCCGCTTCTGAAACCACCGTGTAAGGCAACACCACCTCGCCTTTGGCGTTGAGCGCGGCAAAAAACTCTTGGGTTTCCCGCGAGGCTGTGCCATTGCCAATAGCCACCGCGGTGATGGCGTAGCGTTTGGCAAGTGCGACGACTTTAGCGGTCGCCCCTTGCGTGTCATTGTGGGGAGGCGTGGGGTAGATGACTTCATGGGCAAGGTAGGTTCCCTCCATGTCAATCACGGCAAGCTTACACCCCGTGCGAAAGGCGGGGTCAACGCCTAAAATGACCCGTTGTTGCACGGGCGGGCTCATGAGCAGTTGGTGGAGGTTTTTGCCAAACACGTCGATGGCGGCGGTATCGGCACGCGCTTTTAAAAGGCCGTGTACTTCGCGCTCTAAAGAGGGCAATAACAACCGCTTCAAGCCGTCTTTGTACGCCTCAAAAAGGAAGGGATTTTTGGCGTTTTTAGGAAGTTTGTACTGGTAAATGTTTGCTTCGATGCGCGCCACATCCACGACCATCTTGACGCTCAGTTGCTTTTCTTTGACCCCACGCATGAGGGCGAGGTAGCGGTGAGAAGGGATGAAGGCGACCTTTTCACGCGCATCGGCCAGAGAAACAAAAGCCCCTTTTTCGTCAAAGGTTTTGGTTTTTTTCACTTCCAAAACGCCGTGCTTTAGCATGAGCGTGCGCACCGCTTCACGCTCCCTTGGGGCATCCGCAAAACGTTCCGCGAGGATGTCCTGGGCTCCTGTCACGGCTTCTTCCACAGAAGCGACCTTTTCGCCCACGTAGGTTTTCGCCTTCTCGTAAAACATCGCCTCGTCGCCTTTTTCTAATACGTCTGCTAAGGGTTCAAGGCCTTTTTGGATGGCACTTTGGGCGCGGGAGTTCTTTTTTTCTTTAAAGGGGCGAAAAATGTCTTCCACTTCGCTGAGGGTTTGGGCAGCCTCTAAGCGGTGTTTGAGCGCGGAATCTAGCACACTGCGCTCGCTAATAAGCCTTGCCACGTCGGCTTTGCGCTCCAAAAGGTGCTTGGCACTTTCAACGATTTTTTCAAAATCGCGCAACGCTTCATCGCTCGCCCCCTCGGTCATCTCCTTGCGGTAGCGTGCGATGAAAGGCACCGTCGCCCCGCCTTCAAGGAGGGTTAAAATGTTGGTAACCGCGGTCGCACTAAGACCTGTTTGTTTGATAAGGATGTCTGTTAAGGTGTGCATCGTTTCCATTCTTACATGTAAGGGTTTTAAAGGGCGCATTATACGCAAATTTTATTCTGGCGACCCAAAAGCCTTTCTTTTTATTCCATCAAAAAAATGTATAATGCCTGTTACTTTAAAAAGAGGCTGTGCTGTTTTTATACACAAAAACCCGCTATTCTGGGCTCTTTTTGACTACCACTTCCACAACAAAGGATACATTTTGACCACACAAAAGAAAGGCCTCATGCGTAACATCGGCGTTCAGATTGTTATTGCTATGGTCATCGGCACACTGGTTGGCGCCTTCATGGGCGAAAGTGCGGCAATCTTCGCGCCCCTTGGCACTATCTTTATTCATCTTATTAAGATGCTTGTTATCCCTTTGGTGGCCATCTCCATCATCGCTGGGGCTGCAGGGCTTGGAGACAGCCCCTCAGCGGGGAAAATTGGCGTGACTACCTTTGGGTTTTTCCTTGGAACCTCCGCGTTAGCCGTGGGGCTTGCGCTGTTTATGGGTGAAGTTTTTGGCCCAGGACGCGGGCTGGATTTGAGCAGTGTTGAGGGCATGTTTTCCACCAAATACGCCGACCAAGGGGCGCTTCCTGGGTTTTTTGACACCATCACGGGCATGATTCCCACCAACGTGTTCCAGTCCCTCACCGATGCGAACATCTTACAAATCCTTGTCTTTTGTCTCTTTTTTGGCATCGCCATCTCTAAGCTAGAAAAAAGCAAAAGTGCGGCGGTACTTTCCCCGCTAAATGCCACCATTGACGCGTTTATTTGGATGATTCACGTGGTGATGCGCATCGCACCTCTGGGGGTTTTTGGCCTCATGGCTGACGCAGTAGGAACTTTTGGTTTTTCCATGCTAACTCTTGTGATGAAGCTTTTTATTGTTTATATAGTCGCTATTCTCATTTATGGGTTTGTATTTTACCCTTTGTTGGTCAAGTTTTTCTCCAACACCCCCGTGTTAGCATTCATGAGCGCCATGAAAAAACCCCAAGCCGTAGCCCTTTCCACCGCCTCTTCCATGGCAACCTTGCCTGTTACCATCGAAACATGTGAAAAAGAACTCGGCGTTGCCAAGTCTACCGCCGCCTTTGTCTTGCCTTTGGGGGCGACCATCAACATGAGCGGCAATGCCATTTATTACGGTCTTGTGGCTATCTTTTTTGCCCAAGTCTTTGGGATGGAACTTGGCATGGGCGAATACATCGCCATCATCCTCACCGCCACCATCGGTGCCATCGGCCAAGCGGGCGTGCCTGGGCCTACGTTTTTAGTCGTTGCGGTACTCATCGCCGCGGGAATTCCCATCGAGGGCTTACCCTTGTTGTTTGCCCTTGATCGCATCTTTGACATGATTCGCACCGCCCTAAACATCACCGGCGATGCCGCGTGCGCGGTTATTGTAGATAAATACAACCCCGAATCTGCCTAAGCATAAGCTTCTCTTGTGTCTTACATGTAAAAAAGCTTACATGTAAGACACACTTTTTTTTCTTAAAGTAACTCCCAGTATTTATTTATAAATTGTTTATAAATTGTTTACTTTTTTAATACTTTATTAAGTATGTCGGATATATGATGGCTTTTATCATACCATAAAGGCGTATTATGCGTGTTATAAGTCCTTTAATCCCACCCCTCGTCCTCCTAAGCCTCTCCTCTCTTAGTGCCTCAGAAACTGTTTATCGTTTTACAAACGATTTTTACATTCAGCATAATGAAATCACAGGCAACAGTCCCTCAAGCTCTATGCTCACTGAAGGATTTGTGTACCACAATCTTTTTACGCTCTACACTAAAGGTCAGTTTGAGGACATAGACTACACCCTCAACGCAGGCCTCAAACTCACAGACGACAGACGAAAAGATGTTAAAAAAGCCTCTCTAATCACCCTTGCTGGCCACATCCAAAAAGGAGCGCATCAGTTACACTTGGGGGATTTTTTCAAATCCTACTCCAAATACTCCCTCAACACCTCCCTCAAAGGGGCGGCATACACCTATACCACCGAACAAAAAGATACCTTTGAGGTTGTGTACGGTCTGGCCTATCCCCGCTGGGATAACTTCTGGGACAATGAAGTAGATTCTACGGAGCGCGAAGTTTTGGGGGTGCGTTTTAACAAAAACCTCAGCGATGCCCTTAGTATTGGAATTGACGCGGTAGCAACAGATGATTCAAACTCTGTTGTGACGGGTATCCCTTTGTATGAAACGAAACTTTACACCATTAACTCCACCTATCGTCCCATTCCAGGGTTAAAGCTTTACGGGGAGTACTCTTACTCTGACAACGAGACACAAACCGCTACCGCTACTACCAAGCGCAACGGCACAGCGATTTTTCTTCAAGCCGTCGGCAACAAAAAGCCTAGCCGCGTACAGCTTGAATACGAGCGCATTTCACCTGATTTTAAAACCGTTACAGGCTCCGCCACGCCTGATCGCGAAAAATTCAAAGCCACATGGCGCTACATGATGACAGACACTATCACGATGAATACGGGGCTTTTGTGGTTTCGTGACAACCTTGATGGGGACAAAACAAACACTACGCACACCTATCGCCCTAACCTTGGTTTTACCTTTAAACAGGTTTTTGACAGGCGCTATGCAGTGGTGGATGTGAACTACAAATACAATCACATTGACAAAAAAACTTCCGTAACCAAAGACTCCGTTTACGACCTTAATTACCGTGACCGTTTTGGCATTGTCCACTCAGATATGCAGGTTTCCTACACAGACTACCACACCAACAACAATACGCGCAACCAAGAAGAATGGCGTTTTAACTCTACTTTCAACACCCGCCACTCCTACAAAGACCTTGTGCTCAAACCCTCCATCATCTTTGGCACATGGGACGTAAACGATGAACTAAGCAACGGTGACAATACCTACACCCAAGCCGCCCTAGGGTTTGGTGTGGACATTCCTAAACACAAAATCGCCACCAACCTTCGCGTGGGAAAAAACCGCTCAAAAAGAGATGCAGGGGATGATTTGGACAAGGTTTTTGGGAGTTTTGATGCCCATTGGAATATGGGTGATAGGGGACAATTTAAGCGCATTATGGTCTACCTCAGGGCGCACATTAACGACCTAAGTTATACTACCTCCGCAAACGATTACCAAGAGCGCAGTGTGACGCTCGGTCTTCGTATGACCTTTTAAAGGATAAACCATGCAAAAAAAACTCATACTAGTACTTTTAAGCCTCTTGTTTGCAAGTTCTCTTCATGCCAAATGGTGGATTTTTGGGGGCGGCGAAGAAGAGGTGGGATTTGACTACCTGTACGCCAACACTCTCTCTTTTGATGATGCGGGGCAAGAAGCCATCATGATGCGCGAAAGTTTAGACAATGGCTACTTACATGTAAGAGGCAAAGCGCGCACGGGCAAAAACCCCGTGGGTGACGTGTCAGTCTCTCTTGATGGAGGAAAAACATGGAACAAGGCCCGTTTTGAAAAAGACGGTGGGTTTAACTTCTCTTTTGAACCTGACCTTGCTCAGACCTACCATATCGTCGCCAAAGTCATCGACACCACAGGCAAAGCCAACACCCTTGAAGATGCACAAATTCGCCTAAGCTTTAGCGACCTTGATGCGTACGGGATGATTCAAGAAACCCTCACACAGCTTAAAACCTTTTACGAGCAAGAAAACGATACAGGCTTCATGCAGTACGTGGACAGAAACTTTGAGGGCGATGAGATGACTCTTGAACGCGCCTTGCGCAAGGATTTTTCTGCCCTTGATAACATTCAAATCGACTTTTCTATCAGTAGCGTAGCCTTTTCAAACAATCGCTACTACGCCTCCATTCTCTTTAACCGCAGCGTTTTGGCCACTAGTGATGGTACCCTCTACCAAGACAGGGGCGTTACAGAATTTTCCTTTAGTGTGGGCGAAAAAGGAGCGATGCTTCTTTCTATGAAAAATCCGCTCATCTTCGGCCTTTCTTACGCCGCAGATGTGGCAAGCGGCACAACCGCCAACGCGCAAAATAACGAGAATTTTTTGGTAGTCAATGACAGCGGAGGAGTTTCC
The DNA here is from genome assembly GCF_016937535.1 of Sulfurospirillum tamanense. Lineage (NCBI taxonomy): Bacteria > Pseudomonadati > Campylobacterota > Epsilonproteobacteria > Campylobacterales > Sulfurospirillaceae > Sulfurospirillum > Sulfurospirillum tamanense. Next base: position 34,741 of record NZ_JAFHKK010000020.1, read on the forward strand.
CAAACCTCTTTGGCAAACCTTGAAGAGGGCGGCGGGGATGATTATATGACGAGTGGAAGTTTTACCTTAAACAATAATCAAGGTTTTGATTTCACTGATGATTCCGTTACCCCAATAGACCATATGAATCTCGCTAGCTATACTGGTCATATAGGATTGTTTGAAGGAAATAGGTTTGAGACCTTAGGCGGAGCGGCGGCAAAAGAATATGGTTCTGTTAGCATTGATGGCCTCACAGTAGATGAAGCGGGATATAACGAATTTTGGGTGGGCGACCTTGATACATTAAATTCGGACGACGTGTTGGCTATAAAATTACCAAACAATACTTATGCCCTTTTGAAAATAACCACTATTGTCAACCTAGGAGGAGGAAACTATACAATCTCCCTTGACTACAAATACAACCCCAACGGTTCGCGCTACTTCCCCTAAGGAGAACCCTATGCGCGCGCTCATTTGTCTAGCCATTGCATTTTGCCTTTGGCTTCTTCCTTTGCAAGCAGACGATGAGAGCGTGCTTCGCTCCCAACTGACTAACCAAATCCAAGATTTGGAAAACCTCAAACCTGAGCTTTTTAAGATTATCCGTCACTGCGAAACCGAACTTCCCAACATCAGCAAAGCCAAAGGCGACATTATCAGCTATAAAGACGAGGTACAAAGCCATCTCAACTCCAACATCGTCAAAGCCGTAGCCAGTGGCGGGATTAACCTCGCTGTAGAAATGTTTGGGGCACGCAATCAGGGCAAACTCATTGACCTAGGCACGTGGGTCGTAGGAAAAGTTGCCGAGTATGGCATGGGCAAGTCAGCTTTTTTTGCGGGTCGCCAAGCACACTACACAAGAAAGCTAGATGGCGTTAGTCAAAAACAACGAGGCATAAGCGAAAAAGTAGACATGCTTTACCGCGTTGCAAACTCTTCCGATGAGGCAATGCAAGCTTACTATAATGCAAATGGCCGTTATCCCGAATGGGAATTAGGCGATGCGGGTGTTTTTATTCAGCGTATGCGCCTTGTTGTCCAGCATGCAAAAAGCGCCATTGCGGAGCTTGAGAGCCTTGAAGAATACTATAAAGACTTACTCAAAGACAGCCAAGAAGACCTTAAGGACTTACAAGAAGAGATTAATTTTCTACGGGATGAGCTTGCCAGATTGCACGAAAAAGACAAGGAAGAACAACTTAAAAAACTTGAAGAACCCACCTTAACCCCAGAAGAAGAGGCGAAAGGCACATTACCAACAGCTAGCCCAAGCATTCCCTATCAGCCCGATAGAGACTGCCCTAAATTCGAGAGAGATATTTTCCAACGTCTTAGAGAAATCGGTGCTCGACTCAACAGTATGAAGTCCACAGTAGAAGCCCATAAACACCAACGTCAAGTGTATCTTCATGAATATAAAGAAAACGCCAACACGAGGTACAACGCTATTTTGGAGGAATTCAAACGCTTTAAATACCCAGAGGGTGCCGACTCTGTAGCTTTAAATGAAATCAGAAGCGGTAATTTTCCAATGATTCCCTTTGACAAACTTCTTTCAGACGCACAACGTATATACGAGGCATGGGAAGAGCACAATAGCTCCTACAAAGAAGCGTTACAGACTTTTGTGGAGGGCTTACTGGCAAACCTAGACACCCAACACTACGACAACCTCATCGCCCAAGGCATAGCCAACACCCTTGTTGCAGAAAGAGAGTACGTAGCTTTCCACAACAAGTGTGTTTCACGGCCCCCTATTACCAACGCCATTGGCCACCATGATCTCTATTTTGTCTCTAATGCCGCCATTGATGACTTGCGCGCTTTTAGGATTAAACTTTTAAAACAGATTCAAAGCATCGAGCAACGCTTAGAAGTATCCGAGAAAGAGCACAAAGAAAAAATGGAAGCATTACCTAGGTACTTTGCCAAACGAAAATCAGAAATGCGGGATGAAATTTCCCGCTACCAAGACCATTTAAGCAGACTCGCGCAACGTCAAGCCGCTGTAGAAGCCCTCAAGCGAAAGCTTTTGGCCAAGTACAAAAGTGCTCGCTTTACGCCGGTTAAAAATGGCGACCTTACCACGTACCAACTCACCTTTGATGTTTCCTTGGAAAAAGGGGTTTGTCAAGCCATTAGTGCCATCCATAAACAAACAGCAACGGGCGATATCGCCCTTATTAGCGAACTCCAACATGAGTTTTCTATCGCCGTCAATGCCCTTTTACACACAGGAGTTCCTGGCTACTTCCCCCACCATGCCTTTTTTGAGCTCGAACCGTCAAATTTTGAGGAAGCATACAAAGCGCACAATGCCCTAAACCTCAACAGCACGAACAGTGGTTTAATACTTAACAACACTAACTACATCCTTGAAAGCCTCGAAAAAGAAAACTTTTTTCTTCTTGCTTCTTTGTATCCCGATTCTGCGTTTAAGCGCATTTGGGACGCACAGCAAAAAGCCCTAGTGGAGATGAACAGCGCCCTAAAAAACCTCTCCAGTGAGCTTAAAAATGCCCTTTCTATGGAACGCATCCATGACCAATGGGCAGAATCTTATGAAACACAGTTCAAGAAAAGAAAAGAAGAATTTGAGAGAGACCTTATCTGTTTAACAAGCGACAACCCCGCCAAATCAACCCTTGAGGGGCTTCTTGAGGAAATCGAAGAGATGGCTGGAAAGGTGAAACTCAAACCAACTTTCCTAGACGCAAGTGCCTTGTTGGATGAGGTGCGCACCCTGCATCAAAATGTTGAAAATTTTTATATCGACGACACCTCTGCGTATGTGGCGCAATACAAAGCCTACATGGAGCAGCATGAACAACTAGATACACGCATCAATGTAACCGATGCCAACAAGCTTTTATCAAGCGACAAGCGCGACCTTAATACCTTGCTTCAAAAAATCCAAGCACGACTTTCAGCCCATACCGAACACATGGCAACCCGAAAGGAAATTGCCTCTATTGAGCCTGTCGAAATCCTCTACCAATCTTTTGCCCAATATTACTCTAACAAAAACCTCTCTTCACTAATGGCCTTGCTTTCGGATGATTGGAGTAGTAGTAGCGACGGGACGACATTGATGGACTTAGAAGATACCTTAAGCAATAGTTTTTCTATATTCGATGACATTCAGTGCGTCATTGACAGCTTAAGTATTCAGCCCCAAGGGAAAGACCGTTTTTTTGTCTCCTACACCATCACTATTGAGGGGCACATGTATGCTAATGACATTCGCCATTTGGAAAAATCTTCCGTTATTGAAGAAGTAGGGATCGAGGAGGGAAAAGCCCGTATTCTTAAAACAACAGGTGGACGGTTTTGGCCCACGCGCTAACTCTTTTTAGGCCTTACATATAAACCCTTTACATGTAAGGCTTTTTGAAAATATTTTAATTATTGCTTAAATTTAGATATATTTTGGTATAATCGTTCAAATTTCGACCAATCTAGCCCGCGTGTTTGCTACATTGATCTACTAGGAACCCTTTACATGACTACCACATTCGAATCTTTTGCCTTAGATGCAGCTATTTTTAAAGCTGTTCAAGAAGCCGGCTTTAAAGAGCCAAGCCCTATCCAGCAACAAGCCATTCCCCTTGTTTTAGAAGGGCACGACATGGTTGCCCAAGCCCAAACAGGTACGGGAAAAACCGCTGCCTTTGCTCTACCTATCCTTAGCAAGGTTGACCCTCGTGAAAAAGGTGTTCACGTTCTTGTTATCACCCCTACCCGCGAACTTGCTACCCAAGTCAGTGATGAAATCTACATGCTTGGACGTTTTAAAGGGTTCAAAACCGTTACCGTTTATGGAGGTAGCTCCTACACGCGCCAAATGAAGCTCATCGAAGCGGGTGCGAGTGTGGTTGTAGCAACCCCTGGACGAATGCTAGACCTTCTTAAAAACAACCGCCTCAAAGACTTCAACCCTTCTGTTGTAGTGTTAGACGAAGCAGATGAGATGCTTGACATGGGCTTTTTGGACGATATTAAAGAGATTTTTACCTACCTCCCAAGCTCGCGCCAAACCATGCTTTTTTCGGCCACCATGCCTGAACCCATTAAACAATTGGCTAAAAAAATTCTCAAAGAACCAAAATTTGTCAGCGTGACACCTGCGAACATGACCACCAACGTGGACATCGAACAGTGCTATTACGTCATTGAAGAGTGGGAGCGCGATGACGCGGTTATCCGCTTGCTTGACACCCTAGACCCCGACAAAGCCATCATGTTTTGCCGTACCAAAAAAGAGGTAGACATGCTCACCACCAAGCTCACGGCTGGAGGTTTTGCAGTCAAAGGCTTGCACGGTGACATGGAACAACCTCAGCGCGAAGAAGTCATCAAAGCCTTCCGTTTTTCCAATATTGACTTGCTTGTCGCCACCGACGTAGCCGCGCGCGGACTCAACGTGAAAGAAATCAGCCACGTCATCAACGTGCACATTCCTTTTGACCCAGAAAGCTATGTGCACCGCATTGGCAGAACTGGACGTGCGGGCAAAAAAGGGATGGCCATCACCTTGTGTACACCCATGGAGTACAACTCTATCCAGCGCATTGGTAAAAAAGTGGGTACCAACATTGAACACCGTGTGCTCCCCACCCGCGGAGAGCTTCAAAAAAGCCGTTTAAGTAACCTTGCGCGCACCATCGAACAAGCGCCCTTAAACGAAAATGCCCCTGCAGTACTGACGGTTCTTGAAAACGAAACGGACCTTGCCAACATCGCTCTTAAAGCTATCTCGCTTTTACTCGAACAAGAAAAAGCCAATGGCCCCGAAAAAATCGGACTAGATGAGCAAACTTTTGCTAAGGTCATCAAACGCTTGGCTGGACGTACAGATTCTAAAAATCGCGGCGGCTTCCGCAACCGTCGCCCCTCAGGCGGTGGTGGAAGAAGTTCAAGCGGTGGACGCAGTGATTATAAAGGCGGGGGACGCCGCTAGGCCTCCCTTTCCACCGACGCTAATTGCGGCGTCGGTACTCCTCGTATCCAAACTCCTTCACCACTTCAAATCGCCCATCTTTTCGCAACACACCCAAGTCGGGTAATTTAATGCCATTAAAGGTCGTATTTTTCACGATGGTGTAGTGAATCATGTCTTCAAAAATGAGTTTTTGCCCTACATGTAAAGGCGCGTCAAAACTGTAATCCCCCATGATATCTCCCGCCAAACAGGTGTTACCTCCAAGACGGTACGTGTAAGCTTTCTCACCCGCCTCGCCCGCTCCTCGAATCTGCGCGCGGTAAGGCATGGCAAGGGTGTCAGGCATGTGGGCTTCGGCAGAGGTGTCTAGGATGGCGATGTTCATGCCGTTTTCCACGATGTCAAGCACTGATGCCACCAATGGCCCTGTTTGCCAGCCTACGGCTTCACCAGGTTCTAGGTAGACAGGGATGTTGTTGTACCGCGCGCGAAAGGCGCGAATAACGCGGATAAGCCCTTCCACGTCGTAATCTTCGCGGGTGATGTGGTGCCCACCCCCAAAGTTAATCCAACGCATTTGCGGGATAAACGCACCAAAGTTTGCCTCAAACCCCTCCAATACCGCTTCGAGTGCGTCTACATTTTGCTCGCACAGTGCGTGAAAATGCAACCCTTCAATCCCTTCAAGTTGCTCAGGCCGAAACTGCGCACGGGTGATGCCAAGGCGACTGTAAAGCCCACACGGGTTGTACAAATCCGCAGGAGACGCCGAAACCTCAGGATTAACCCGCAAGCCACACGAGACCCTCTCCTTGGCAAGCGCGCGAAATTTCTCCCACTGGGCGAAGGAGTTAAAAACCACATGGTCGCTGATGGAGAGAATTTCTTCAAATTCGCTTTCTTTAAACGCGGGCGAATAAGTGTGGGTTTCTTTGCCCATCACCTCATGGGAAAGTTTGGCTTCGTGAAGCCCACTCGCAGTACACCCGTGCAGGTATTTTCCCACCCTATCAAACAGGGGCGTAAAAGCAAAGCCTTTGAGTGCCAAAAGAATTTTTGCTCCCGTTTGTTCTTGCACGTAGGCTAAACGCTTGAGGTTTTCCTCCAAAAGCGCTTCTTCACACACGTAACACGGCGTGGGGATTTGGTCTAGGACTTTAGCAATGGCAGAGTGTTTTTGGAGTTGCATAAGGGGCCTTTTTGGTCGAATTATAACGCAATTTTAGGACTAAGTTGCCCTTTTAAGAAGCTTATCCAAAAGCAATGTAGGCAACAACCGCTTGGCATACCACAGCACCTTGGTGGGCGTAGTGACACGGTAGCGCGCTTTGGGTTTAGGTGCGGTGATGGCCTCCAAAAGAGCGTCATACACCGCTTCTGGCCCAAGGGTAAAAGGGGTGGGTTTGCTCCCTTGTAAGCGCGAAAGGGTGGCTTCGTAGGTGGTTTTATGGGGACTGTTTTGCACATCAATGTAGGCGCGAAATTTTTGCAACGCGTTGGTGCGAAAGGCGCTAGCAATAGGGCCAGGTTCAATGAGCACCACATGGATGCCGCTATCACTTAACTCTAAGCGCAAAGTGTCTGCCAACCCTTCGATGGCAAATTTACTGGCATTGTACGCCCCTCGGTAGCCCATGGCGGCAAAGCCCAAAACCGAACTGTTGTACACAATGCGCCCGCTTCCTTGAACGCGCATGGTTTTTAAAACGAGGTTGGTGAGGGCTTGGGTGCCAAAGACATTGGTTTGAAACTGGGCTTTTAGGGCTTCATCACTCAGGTCTTCCACGGCTCCGGGCTGTCCGTACGCACCGTTATTAAACAGCACATCAAGACGCCCACCGCTTTGTTCGAGCACTTGAGCCAAGCCCGCTTGGATGCTCTCATTGCTGTCCAAATCCAAGCGGCACGCCCACAGCCCCATCTCCCGCAAACGCGCCACATCCTCCGCCTTTCGTGCAGTGGCATAGACACGAAAATCTTCCCTTACATGTAAGGCTTTCGCGCAGTAAAGACCGATGCCTGAAGAGCAGCCAGAGATAAGGACGTGGCGCATGAAATCAATCCACCTCGTAACTTTCACCCGGTTTCATTTCGATGAGTTTCCATGGCAAGCCTTGGGCGTTTAGCTCATCCATGAAAGGCTTGGCATCAAACTGCTCCATGTTAAAGACACCTGCGCCTTTCCATTTGCCCTCAAGTATGAGTTTTGCCCCAATCATGGCAGGCACGCCCGTGGTGTAACTCACCGCTTGGGCGCCCGTTTCGCGGTAACATGCTTGGTGGTCGCAAGTGTTGTAAATGTACACTTTTTTGGGTTTGCCATCTTTAAGACCTTCGATGACGCACCCGATGTTGGTCATGCCCACGGTGCGAGGCCCTAGGCTGGCTGGGTCTGGGAGTAAGGTTTTCAAAAACTCGATTGGCACGATTTTCATGCCCTTGTGCTCTACTTCTTTAATGCCCAACATGCCGATGTTTTCAAGGCATTTCATGTGGGTGAGGTAGCTTTGGCCAAAGGTCATAAAAAAGCGAATGCGTTTGAGGCCTTTGATGTTTTGCACCAACGACTCCAACTCTTCGTGGTAGAGCAAATAGCTGTCTTTTGGGCCAACTTCTGGGTAATCCCACACCATTTTAATGGCCATTGGTTCGGTCTCAATCCACTTGCCCGCTTCCCAATACCGCCCCTTGGAGCTGACTTCGCGCAGGTTAATCTCGGGGTTAAAGTTCGTAGCAAAAGGGTAGCCGTGGTCGCCTGCGTTGCAGTCTAGGATGTCGATGGTGTGGATTTCATCGAACAAATACTGCTGAGCGTAGGCGCAAAACACATTGGTCACACCAGGGTCAAACCCGCTTCCCAAAAGACCCATGATGCCCCTTGCCTTAAACGCGTCATGCTTGGCCCACTGGAGTTTGTACTCAAATTTAGCTTCATCAGGGTGTTCGTAGTTGGCAGTGTCAAGGTAATCCACGCCCGTTTCCACGCACGCATCCATGATGGTCAAATCTTGATAGGGAAGGGCCACATTGAGCACCAAATCAGGCTTGACGCTTTGGATGAGCGCGACGAGTTGAGGAACATCATCCGCATCAACGCTGGCGGTTTCAATGCTTACATGTAAACGCTCTTTAATCTCTGCGGCGATTTCATCACACTTGGATTTGGTGCGGCTAGCAAGGACGATGCGTCCGAAGGTTTGGGTATTCATAGCGCATTTGGTGGTCACGACACGGCTTACGCCGCCCGCGCCGATGATAAGAACGGTTTTCATTGGTTTCCTTTGAGGGTGTTTAGTAGGGTCATAGCGTGTTTGAGTGCCCTAGTTCGGTGGGAAATATCCCGCTTGCTTTGGGCGTCCATCTCGCCCAACGTGGTGGTGTAGCCCTCGGGGATAAACATCGGGTCGTACCCAAAACCGTTTTCGCCTCTGGCTTCGTTAATGGCGTGTCCGTGCATCCAACCGTGTACGCTAAACTCGCCCCACGGCGTGGCTAGCGCGATAGCGGCGGTGTAAAAAGCGGGAGTTTGGGCAACACCACGCGCACTAAGAGTAGCAATGAGCTTGGCGAGATTGTCTTTGTCGTTCGCGCCAATTCCCGCGTATCTGGCACTGTAAATGCCGGGTTCCCCGCCCAAAAGCGGCACGGAAATCCCGCTGTCATCAGAGAGCACAATGGCGTTTTTGTCTTCGAGCGCCTCGTGCACCGCGCGCGCTTTAATGAGGGCGTTTTCTTTAAACGTCGCGCCCGTTTCGTCGATGTCAAAAGGGGTCATAAGCTCATCAAACCCCACCACATCAAACCCTTCTAAAAAGGCTTTGATTTCGCGGATTTTTCCCTTGTTGGAGGTAGCTAATACAATCTTCAACGGCTTCCTTTATTGGGCTTTACATGTAAAGGTTTATAACAGAATTTTCTTGCACAGAGGTTACATGGTGCGCAATTTTAACATAAAATGCGCAAGAAGTTTAAAGCATTAAGAGAGTAGAATAGGACAAATTTTATCTTAACCATCGAAGGTGTTTGTATGCTTCGCACCGTTGCGCCCTTGAGTGCTATTATTGCTTTACGTTTTTTGGGTTTGTTTATTGTTTTGCCTGTGCTTTCTGTGTACGCGCTTGAACTTCCAGGTGCTAATGAATGGCTTGTGGGCATCACCCTTGGCGGGTACGCGCTGACGCAAATGGTGTTGCAAGTGCCCTTTGGGATGCTCTCAGACAAGATTGGCCGCAAAGTGACCATCGCCATCGGGTTAGTGATTTTGATTATCGGCTCTTTGGTGTGTGCGGCGGCCACAGACATTTACATGCTTATGTTTGGGCGCTTTTTGCAAGGGGCTGGAGCCATTGGCGCAGTAGGTGCGGCATTGGTAAGCGACCTTGTCAAGGAAGAGATGCGTTCCCGCGCCATGGCGGTCATGGGCGGGAGTATCGCGCTGAGCTTTGCGTTTTCCATGGGGCTTGGACCAGTTTTGGGGGGCTTGTATGGGGTTGGGGTGTTGTTTTTGCTCACCGCGGCCTGTGGAGTGCTTGCTATCATCGTGCTCTTTACCAAAGTGCCTAACCCGCCGCGCATCACCCACGCCTATGAACTGGACGAATCCGACATGCCCAAACTCATGAACAATTACGCCCTTTTAAAGATGAATCTTACAAACTTTTTGCAAAAAGGGCTCATGACCTTGGCGTTTTTAGTCATCCCGCTCATGATGGTAGGCGAATTTGGCGTGGAAAAAGCCGCCCTGTGGAAAGTTTATCTTCCCGCACTGCTTCTTGGCGTCCTTGCCATGGGCGCTTCGGCGGTGTATGGAGAGAAAAAACAACAAAGTAAAGCCATGCTCATCCTTGGCGTCGTGCTCTTTGGCGCGAGCTACCTCATCATGGGCAACGCGCAAAGTGCGTGGGGGTTCATCGTGGGGGTGGCGGTGTTTTTCGTGGGTTTTAACATCCATGAACCGCTCATGCAATCTCTCGCTAGCAAATACGCCAGAGTCCACCAAAAAGGGACGGCCCTTGGGGTGTTTAACTCCTTTGGGCATTTGGGGACGTTTTTGGGCGGGGCGCTAGGCGGATGGCTATACCTGCATCTGGGCCTTGAGGGCATTAGTTGGATTGTAGTAGCGGTATGTGTGGCGTGGGTTGGATTGCTATTTACCCTGACAAATCCCCATCAGACCAAAAACCTCTACCTCCCTTTTGCAGACATTGCCTTAGCAAACCGCCCTAAACTGGCACAACTCGAAGGCGTGGTAGAGTGGTACCAAAACGAAACCGAAGCCTTGCTCATCGTCAAATATGACGCGAAAATGGTAGAAGAAGCCCGCATCGTGGAGCTGCTTAAGCCGTGAGTTACCTCGCTCTCTTTGCTGTGTGTTTTGGGGCGGCAACGTTTATCCCCATCCCCAGCGAAGTGCTGTTTGTGTACGAACTCACCCAAGAGCGCTCTTGGGGGTTGTTGTTGTTTTTGGCTTCGGCAGGCAACACCCTTGGGTCGTTTGTGAACTATGGCATCGGGCGCTTTGCCATCGACTGGGCGCTTGGAAAAGGCTACATCAAGCCTGTGGTCTTTGAAAAAGGACGGCGCACCTTTGAGCGCTACGGCCCGTGGTCACTACTGCTCACATGGGCGCCCGTTATCGGCGGTCCAATCATGTTTGCCGCAGGCGCCGCGCGCTATGGGTGGTGGAAGTTTCTCATTCTTGTCGCCATCGCCAAAACCTTGCGTTATGGGGCGCTGATGCTTGGCGTGATGGGGTATGTGTAGGGGAGCTTAGAGTTTTTGAAAGACAAAAAGATGCTCGTGCATGATGAGTAAGAAATTGGCTTCTTTGGATTTTTTAACCCAAAATCCTGTGGCTTTGCAGTTGTGTTGGTGCTTGATGATGTCTTCTTTAAGGACAAAGCCTACATGTAAAAAGCGTTGCATAACCATGAAAGCTAAGGGCTGATACATCTTCTTGCGTCTTGTATCCCCTATGAGAATAGTGCAAAATTTTCCCTCTTTTAAAACTCTGTAAAACTCTTGGGCTACTTTCTCCATCTCGTCACAAAATTTTTCTAAATCGTGGATGTTAGATAAATCTTCGGGGATTTGCTTTTCAGAGTAGTTGATGATGTCGGCATAAGGTGGATGATTGAGTATAAAGTCGATGCTCTCGTCTTTTAGCATTGAAAGGTTTCGTGCATCATTGAGTTTTATTTTTATCTTTGGGGCATATTCACTTTCAAATTCTAAAGCTTTACATGTAAGCTCTATAGCATTTGGATTAATGTCAAGTGCTAAAAGATTGCGATTTAAAAGCTTACATTCGACCGCTGTCGTTCCCCCGCCTATCATGGGGTCAAGCAGATAATCACCCTCGTTGGAGTAACGCAGAATCAGGTTTCGCACCACATCGGGCGACCAATTGCCGCGATACTTTGAGTTGTGTGTTGCCCAATTCCCCCGACGTGCAAAACTCCACACGGTGGTGCATTCTTGCTCAAAATTTTCTGGATTAAGGGGTTTTTTCTTGGCCATAATTATTATAATTTTTTCCTACATCAATTTTGATTTCTCGTAAATCTTTACCCATATTGTGAAAACCAAATTTATCATCCAACTCTTGATATATTTTTACTTTTTTCCACATTTTGGACATTTGTGCGGCAATTTGATTTTTCCACTTACCATTTTGTAATCTCCTTTAAATTTAATTATTGATATTGAACTCTTTTATAATAATATCTTCAAAATACCTTTCTTTTAGCATGTGGTAATTAATAATATAATCTATAGATTTAAATCCTTTAATTAATTGATTTTTATCAATATTTCCCCAACATCTAATACCATCTGTTAGATATATGAATATAATTTTGTCTCTCTTTAATTCTATGTTTCTATTTAAATAAGAATCAATTATTTCTTCAGGTTTTGAACCCGCATCAAAATAAAAATTTGCTTCAATATTCATTACTATATTATCTTTTATTAAAATAAAATCAGCTTTTCTATTTGCCAAATCTTCATTAATCTCTAATCTATAGTTCTCTGTTAAATATTTAAATTGCTTTTGCACAAGCAACGTAATATTATATTTTGAACAAACCTTTTG